>JACQYS010000005.1 GCA_016208105.1 Desulfovibrio sp. | reverse complement strand
TTACTCACCCGTGCGCCGCTCTACTCATAGACCGAAGTCTACTTTCTCGCACGACTTGCATGTGTTAAGCACGTCGCCAGCGTTCAATCTGAGCCAGGATCAAACTCTCCAGTTTGAAATCCTTGTCTGCTGAAACCCATCCGGCCTAAACCAGAAGGGTATGGCTAATTCAGAAATTACCCGACTCGCTATTTAATTGTCAAAGATCTTGCTCCGCGCTTTTGGTCGCGGGGAAGAGATAGTTACTTCCTCCGCTTCGCGGCGTCAACGACTTTTTTACTTTTCGTCGACCTTTCCGCTCGAGCTGTTCTCGCTGCGGGAGGGGCTAACTAGCGCTTCGCCACCTCGGGGTCAACTACTTTTTCAATCTTCGTCGACTTTCTTTTTCGCCCCGGGTTTCCCCGTGGCGGAGGGGGTAACTACTGTTTCGCCGCCTCAGGGTCAACAACTTTTTCATCGCTGCTGTCCCTTTCTTTCCCACTCCGGGTTGCCCCGGAATTTGGAGGCGCTCGTCAGAGCTTCCGCCTCGCACTCAAGATCAATTGTGAAAGATCTCAACTGGTTCCGCCGTTCCAGGAACATGTTCCCGTCAGGCAGAAGGAGGCTTTTATGGAGGTAGGCCGAAAAGGTCAACCCTTTTTAACGAAAACCACAAACTTTTTGTTCGAAGCCGCCTCGGCACTAGTAACGGCTGGAAGCGGCTAGAACTCCAAGTGCTTGTACGTCCTGGGGAAAGAGATGACGTCGCGGATATTGGTGACACCCGTGGCCAGCATCACCAGGCGCTCGAAGCCCAAGCCGAACCCGGCGTGGGGAGCCGTGCCGAAGCGGCGGGTGTCCAGATACCACTGGTAGCACTCCATATCCAGGTTAAGCTCGGCTATGCGAGCTTCCAGGCGGTCCAGGCGCTCTTCACGCGCGCTGCCGCCCACGATCTCGCCTATGCGGGGCACCAGCACGTCCATGGCGCCCACGGTTCGGCCGTCCTCGTTCTGGCGCATGTAGAAGGCTTTGATGTCCTTGGGGTAGTCATACATGATGACCGGCTTCTTGAAGTGTTCCTCGGCCAGGTAGCGCTCGTGCTCGGTCTGGATGTCCTTTCCGAAGGCCGCCTCGTACTCGAACTTCTTGACGGCCTTGCCCAGGATCTCCACCGCCTCCGTATACGATATGCGCTCAAAGGGCTCGCTCACCAGCTTCTCCAGGGTTCCCATGAGCGAAGTATCCACCCATTTGGCGAACAGTTCCAGGTCCCCCGCCCTGCGCTCCATGACGTTTCGGATGCAGTACTTGAGGAGGTCCTCGGCCAGGTCCATGTTGTCCTCAAGGGTGACAAAGGCCATCTCCGGCTCAACCATCCAGAACTCGGCCGCATGGCGGGCGGTATCCGACGGCTCGGCCCTGAAGGTGGGGCCGAAGGTGTACACGTCGCCAAGCGCCAGGGCGAAGGGTTCCGCGGAAAGCTGTCCGGACACGGTAAGGAAGGCGTCCTTGCCGAAGAAGTCCGCCTTGGCCCCTTCCGGCCCAAGGGGTTGGCCCGGATTAAGGGTGGTCACCCTGAGCATCTCCCCTGCGCCCTCGCAGTCGGAGCCGGTGATGATGGGCGTCTGCAGGTAGAAGAAGCCGCGATCCTGGAAATACCTGTGGATGGACAGGGCCAGCTCCGAGCGGATGCGGAACATCGCCCCGAACTTGTTGGTGCGCGGACGCAGGTGTGCTATGGCGCGAAGGAATTCATCGGAATGGCGCTTCTTCTGCAGGGGGAAGGTCTCCTGGTCAGCCGCTCCTATCAGCTCCACCGAGGAAGCCTTGATTTCCCAGGCCTGGCCTTTGCCCGGCGAGGCGATCAGGGCGCCCTCGATGGCCACCGAAGCGCCGGTACCGATGTCCTTTAAGATGCCGTACCCTTGGGCGGAGCTGTCCACCACGGCCTGTATGTTGGCCAGGCAGGAGCCGTCGTTGATCTCCAGAAAGGAGAAATCCTTGGCATCGCGGCGCGTACGCACCCATCCCTTGACCACAACCTGCTCCCTGGGCCCGGAAGCCGAGAGCAGTTCGGTAATTTTGCTGCGTTTCATGGTTCAAGTTTAGCCGGGCCGCGTTTTCACGGCAAGCCTTGTCTGCTTGGGGTTCGTGGGTTAGGAGGGGTGCGCGCCATATTATATTGTAAGGAAGACCAATGGGATTTTTCTCCAAGATATCGTCCTGGCTGGGCGGCAAGCCCTCGGCACAAGCCCCTGAAGCAGAGACCCAAGCCGTTCAGGAAGCTGCAGACGGAGCGCCGGAGAGCCTTTCGGAAGGCCCTGCCGAAGCGCCGGATTCCAGCGTTGTTGAAAGCTCTGCCCCGCACCTGGTCAACGAGGACTGGCAGAAGGACCTCACCCTGGCCCTGCGCCAGGCCGAACCCAAGCTGTCCGTTTGGCTCGGCATCGTTCTGAAGGACGTGAAAGCGGCCGGGCCGGAACTCTGGCAGCGCCTGCACTTTCTCTTCCTGTGCCTGGAAGCCCCGAAGGCCGAGGCCGACGAGTTCATCACCCAGTTCGAAAAGTGGCTTTCCAACATGGGATACCAGGAGGTCGAGGAGTTCCGCTCCGAGCTTCAGTACCGCCTGGCCCTGGCCCTGGACCTGGAGGACGAGGAGGACGAGCGTTCCCGCCTCTTCCTCAAGCTTTCCGAAGGGCTGGCCAAGACCCGCGAGCAGATCGCGGCCCGCATCGACGGTCTGCTCACCTCGCACAGCAAGATGGACGACGACTTCTGGGAGGAGCTTGAGGAAATCCTCATCATGGCCGACGTGGGTTTCGAACCGGCCGGCAAGCTCCTGGCCCAGCTGAAAAACCGCGCCCGCAAGGCAGGCGTGACCGACCCGGCCGGGTTCAAGGACATCCTGCGCGAGGAACTGGCCCAGATATTCCGCGCTCCAAAGACCATCAAGGCCGTCAATCCGCCCGAGGTGGTGATGATGGTGGGCGTCAACGGCGTGGGCAAGACCACATCCATCGCCAAGCTGGCCTACCGGGCCCAGATGCAGGGCCGCAAGGTGCTCATTGCGGCTGGCGACACCTTCCGGGCCGCGGCCATCGAACAGCTTGAGATTTGGGCCAAGCGCGTGGGCGCCGGGTTCTTCACCAAAGGAGAAGGTTCGGACCCGGCCGCAGTGGCCTTCGAGGCCATGGAGCGCTGTCTGGCCGAGGGCTACGATCTGATGCTCTTGGATACGGCCGGCCGGCTGCACACCAAGACGAACCTCATGGAAGAGCTCAAGAAGATCGAGCGGGTTCTGGGCAAGAAGCACCCCGGAGCGCCCCACCGCACCATCCTGGTGGTGGACGCCACCACGGGCCAGAACGCCCTGTCCCAGACCAAGCTCTTCAACGAGGCCGTGGGCGTGGACGAGATCGTGCTCACCAAGCTCGACGGCACAGCCAAGGGCGGCGTGGTGGTGGGCATTGCCCTGGAGCACGCCATCCCCATCACTTTCGTGGGACTCGGAGAGAAGATGGAAGACATGAGGCCGTTTTCGGGAGAGGACTTCGCAAAGGCTCTGCTTGTGTAAGAGTTAAGAATGGGGGAAACCTTTTGTGAACAAAAGGCTGACTCGCGCCGTTCTGGCGCTCGTCCTGCGGGCGCTCTGCGCGCGTCCAATTCCTCTATCCTGAGGAATTGTCTACCCCTATGCCCCCTTCCAAAAAACTTTAATTATTCCAATGAATATCCCGAATAAAAAACAAGCCATAGACCTTCTGGAGCAGTACCAGGGAGCCAAGCCGGACCGTATGGCCCACTCCATGGCCGTGGCCGAGCTGGCCGTGACCCTGGCCGAGGCCCTGAACGCGAAGGGTCTGGGGCTGGATCTGCCACTCATCGAGGCGTCGGCCATCCTGCACGACATCAGCAAAGGCCAACCCGACCACGACCGGGCCGGAGGGGAATTGCTGCGCTCGCTGGGGTATTCGCGCATCGCCGCCATTGTTGAGGTGCATACCCGCCTTGGTGGCCACAACCCTACACCTGACGAACCTCTCCACGAGGCCGAAGTGGTCTACATGGCCGACAAGAGCTACCGCCGCACCAATCGGGTGAGCATCGAGGAGCGCTATGGCATCTGGCGCAACACGTGGAAGGACAACCCGGAGCGGCTGGAAAGCCTCACCAGGGGCGAGAACCGGGCCAAGGCCGTGCGGGCCAGGATCGAAAAGGCGCTGGGGAAGGCTCTGAGCGAGATTTGAATCCTCCCCTGGAGCGATCTGCGGGCCAAGTTTCGAATGCCCTCTGTTCTTGCTCTCTCTGTTCCGACGTTCTCTCCGTTCCGCCGGGTGATGGCTTCCGGGAACTCCATCAGTGCCACACGGCACTTCCCCACGTATCGTTTCCTCTTGCAAGTAACGTTTCTTCTTTGCTACCAGTAGGATAGCCATGAACACTGCCGACCTCCTACGCTATACCCCCCTGGCCACGGCCAACCGCCTGCGCATCATCGTGTCGGTATTGGCCAAACACGGTTTCGAGGAACTCTTGGAACGCTTGGGGCTGCGCCGCCGCTTCCTCTTCTGGCGAAAACAGCGGGCCGCGCCCCCGGTTCTCCCGCTCTGGAAGCGAATCAAGATCATCATGGAGGAGCTGGGCCCCACTGCGGTCAAGATCGGCCAGATCCTCTCCATGCGCCCGGACATGATTCCGGCCGAGCTGTGCGACGAGCTCAAGACCCTGCAGGAGAACCTGCCTCCCGCACCTTACCCGGTGATCCAATCAGCCATAGAAACGGCCTTCGGCCGCCCGCTGGAGGAACTCTTCACCAACTTCGAGCGCGTGCCCGTGGCCACGGCCTCGATCTCGCAGGTGCACAGGGCCCGCCGGGCCGACAACGGCTGTCTGGTTGCCGTGAAGGTCCGCCTGCCGGACGTATCCGACACCATGGCCGCGGACCTGGACATCCTGGAATACTTCGCGGAGCTTCTTCAGGAACGCGCCGCCTCGGTGCGCCCTTTCAAGCCGGTGGACGTGGTGCGGGAGCTTGAGAAGAACGTGCGCCGCGAACTCGACTTCACCAACGAAGCCGTGAACATGCTCGCCTTCAATGACATGTTCCGGGAAAACGATCGCATTTTCGCACCAGGCGTGCATGCCGACATGGTTCGCCCGGACGTATTGGTCATGGACTTCATCGAAGGTGAACGCCTTGACGAATTCATGGGCACAAGCCAGGAACGCGCCGAACTGGCCGGATTGGGCCTTGAATCCGCCCTGCGCCAGATCATGGAGGAAGGGTTCTTCCATGGGGACCCTCACCTGGGCAATCTGCGCATCGTGGGCAAGAGCAGGCTTTGCTACCTGGATTTCGGCATGTGCGGCCGCCTGGCACCGGCCCTGCGTTCCGCCCTGGTGGACTGCGTGATCGCCATGGCTGGGTCCGACCCCGCCAAACTGGCCCGCGTGGCCGAGGGGATGTCCTACTCCGTGCCGCCCGATCTGGACGTGCTGACCTTGGAATCGGACCTCATGTTCGTGATACAGAAGTTCCGCACACCCGTGGGCGGCGGCTTTCTGGGCAGCCAGTTGCTGGCGGTGACCAACATCTGCCGGGAACACGGGCTTTCGCCCAGGCCGGACTTCATTCTGGTGGCCAGGGCGATGCTGGCCACGGAAGCCGCCCTGAAAACGCTCCATCCCGCCCTGGAGCCAGCAGCGAATCTGGCCGAACTGGCCAAGGCATACACCATGCGCCGGTTGATTCCCGGATTGTCCGACCGATCCTTGTGGGCGGAACTGGAGGAAACAGCCAGACTGATGGCCGGATTCCCGCGCAAGATCGATTCCGTGCTGCGCAAACTCGGTGCCGGACAATTAAGCGTTGAACTCAAGCAGCACGATTTTGGAAAGATGCCGGCCACCTTCCGGCTGGTGGGCAACCGCCTGGGCGGAGCGCTGGTCACGGCCGCCTTGGCCGTGAGTTCCGCAGTGGTCTTCAATTCTGGCTTTGGCCCCCTCTTGTGGGGCATGCCAGTCATCGGGCTGGCTGGCTTCTCCCTGGCGGGCCTGCTCGGTATTTTTTTGACCTTCAAGATGTTTCGCGACACCTGAGATAGGGGCCGGACAGGTCCGTTCTCTCCTGATGACACGCACTCATTCACGCAGGGACGCAAAGTCCACGGAGGATTACATGAGCGATCTGCTGAAAAAAGGATTCTACACGGGCCTTGGCGCCGGGCTTTTGCTCAAAGACGAAATCATGAACGCGCTAACTCCACCCGTGAAGGTGGACGACATGCCGTTGGAGGAAGTGCGGGAACAGCTGCGCCAGGTGCTGGCCCGCATGGCCGGTGGAGTGGGCCAGGGTGTTGACGCGCTCAAGGAGGCCGGGGAAGAGGAGCTGGCCAGCCTGCTGGACCGCTTCGGCCTGGCCAAGGCCGAAGACGTAGAGGCGCTGAAAAAGCGCATCGCGGACCTGGAGGCCACGCTCAAGACCGGCAAGAAGAAGTAACTAAAAAAGCGGGCAGCGCGTCTTTACGCGCTGCCCGCCCGTCTCATTCTCACATCCATCGACACGAAACTATTGGGGATTCCAAAGGGACACTGTCCCTTTGGCCGCCGGAGGCATATCCCTCCCCTCTCCCCTTAAATATGCTGCTTCAGCAGGTCGTACGGAGTATCTTCCGGCAACTTGATCCGGTTGTCCGGCAGAAAAGTGGACGCCAAGGCTCCCAGCCATTCACGGCTCACCTTCAGGCTCTCGAAGGCCAGCACCGCCCTGCCCTCTTCCTGAAACAGGCTATATCCCACGATCTCGACCTGTACCGGGTCCGACTCGCCCCTGGGCAGAGCCTCGACTTTCATGGTCTTGGCCGACGAATTCAGAGTAACCTTGAACGACTGGCAGTAGCTGTCCATCAAGGGGGCCAGCTTGCTGGTGATGGCCGTGGACACGGCCAAGTCTTTGAGCGCTCCGAACATGCGTCTACCAGGTCAGGGCGTTGGACTCGTCCAGGCAGAGCTTGGTGCCTTCCTGGCAAGGGGGAATCACATACTCGCCGTTGAAACAGGCCAGGCAGTACTTGGGGTCCTTCATGTCGGCCCCCACCGAGTTCAGGAGGCCGTCCACGGTCAGGTAGTGCAGGCTGTCCAGGCCGATGTAGCGGGCGATGTCATCCACGGAATTGTTGGCCGCGATGAGTTCGCCCTTGGAGGAGAAGTCGATGCCGTAGAAGCACGGGAACTTGATGGGCGGGCAGCTCACCCGCATGTGGATCTCCCGGGCGCCCAGCTCCCTGAGCTTCTTGATTCGGGTGCGGATGGTGGTGCCGCGAACGATGGAGTCTTCCACGATGAGGATGCGCTTGTTCTTTATCATGGAGCGCACGGGGTTCAGCTTCACCCGCACCGAGAAGTCGCGCATGTTCTGGGAAGGCTGGATGAAGGTGCGGCCCACGTAGTGGTTGCGGATCATGGCCACCTCGAAGGGCAGGCCGGACTCCTGGGCGTAGCCCACCGCCGCGTAGACCCCGGAATCCGGGAACGGCATCACGTAGTCCGCGTCCATGGGCGCTTCCTTGGCCAGGGTCTGGCCCATGAGCTTGCGCCGGGAATAGACCACTTCGCCGAACACCACGGAATCCGGGCGGGCGAAGTAGACCAGCTCGAATATGCAGCGCCGCACGGGTTGCGGCTCGCTTATGCGGTATGATCTCAGGCACTTGTCCTGGATGACCAGCATCTCGCCCGGTTCGATGGGGCGCAGGTACTCGGCCTCGATGAGGTCGAAGGCGCAGGTCTCGGAGGAAATGACGTAATTATCGTCCAGGCGTCCCAGGGCCAAGGGCCGGATGCCGTTGGGGTCGCGCACGGCGATCATCTTGTCGTTGGCCTGGATGATGAGCGAATAGGAGCCCTTCACCTTCTGGCAAGCCTTGATGACGGCGTCCTCGATGGTGCCGCCGTTTAGGCTCCGGGCGATAAGGTGGACGAAGATCTCCGAATCCATGGTGGTCTGGAAGATGGACCCGGCGGCTTCCAGTTCGGCGCGCAACTCGTAGGTGTTCACCAGGTTGCCGTTGTGGGCGATGGCCAGGTTCCAGTCGCCGAAGCGGACCAGGAACGGCTGGGCGTTGCGCAGGAGGGACGCGCCGGTGGTGGAATATCGGATGTGGCCGACGGCGATGGAGCCCTTGAGTTCCTTGCCCAGGTGGCGCTCGTTGAAAACGTCCGCCACCAGGCCCATGCCCTTCTGCTCGCGGATTTTTTCGCCGTCCCAGGTGACTATGCCGGCCGACTCCTGCCCCCGGTGCTGCAGGGCGTAGAGGCCGAAATAGGTCATGCGCGCGGCCTCGGGATGGCCGTAGATGCCGAACAATCCGCAATATTCTTTCTTCATCTTCCTAACTCGCCGCCTTTGGTGCAAGGCCTTCAGATAAGGCCTTGGCCTGGGCTGTCAATTGCGCGGGTATTCAGGAGTAGTATTCCTGGAGGCTCTTGACGTCGAGCCCCGTGCCCGTGAGTTCCTTGATGGCCTGGGCCATGGCCTTGGCCCCGGCAACCGTGGTGGTGTAGGGCACGCCGTAGAGAAGCGTGGTCTGCCTGAGCTGCGAGGAATCCTGCACGGTCTTCTTGCCGGAAACGGTGTTGATCATGAGCTGGATGTCGCCGTTGATCACCATGTCCGCCGCGTTGGGGCGTCCCTCGTAGACCTTGAGAACCTTCTCCGCCTTGATTCCGTTGTCGTTCAGCACCTGGGCCGTCCCGCCCGTGGCCACGATCTTGAAGCCGATCTCCGCGAACATCCGGGCAGCGGGCAGGATGGCCTGCTTATCGCTGTCGTTCACGGAAAGAAACACCGTTCCCGACATGGGCAGCCGCTGTCCGGCGGCAAGCTGGCTCTTCATGAAGGCCAGGCCGAAGCTCGTGTCCACGCCCATGACCTCGCCGGTGGAGCGCATCTCGGGCCCCAGCAGAACGTCCACGCCCGGGAAGCGGTTGAACGGGAACACGGACTCCTTCACGGAGACGTACCCGCCCTTGCGGGCGCTCCAGGGGTCCAGGTCCTTGAGCTTCACGCCCATCATCACCTTGGTGGCAAGCTTGGCCAGGGGCACGCCCGTGGCCTTGGACACGAAGGGCGAGGTGCGCGATGCCCTGGGGTTAACCTCCAGGATGTATACCACCCCGTCTTTCAAGGCGAACTGGATGTTCATGAGCCCGACCACGTCCAGCTCAATGGCCAGGGCCTTGGTCTGGCGTTCGATTTCGGCAACGATGTCCGCGGACAAGGTGTGGGGAGGCAGCACACAGGCCGAGTCGCCGGAATGGATGCCGGCCTCCTCGATGTGTTCCATGATCCCGGCCACATAGGTGTCCGTGCCGTCGCAGATGGCGTCGACATCCACCTCGATGGCGTTCTCCAGGAACTTGTCCACCAGGATGGGATGCTCCGGGGAAACAACCGCGGCTTTCTTGAAATAGCTGATGAGGCCTTCCTCGTCGTAGACCACTTCCATAGCCCGGCCGCCCAGCACGTAGGACGGGCGGACCACCACGGGATAGGTGATCTCCTTGGCGATCTTGCAGGCCTCTTCCACGGACATGGCCGTGCCGTTGGGGGGCTGCTTGAGACCTAACTTCTTGAGCAACGCCTGGAACCGCTCGCGGTCTTCCGCCCTGTCGATGGAGTCAGGCGAAGTACCCAGGATGGGCACTCCGGCGCGCATGAGCGGCACCGCCAGGTTCAGGGGGGTCTGGCCACCGAACTGAACGATGACGCCCTCGGGCTTCTCGTGCTCGATGATGTTCAGCGCATCCTCGAAGGTGAGCGGCTCGAAATAGAGCTTGTCCGACGTATCGTAGTCGGTGGACACGGTCTCCGGGTTGGAGTTGACCATGATGGACTCGATGCCCAGCTCGCGTAGCGCGTAGGAAGCGTGCACGCAGCAGTAGTCGAACTCGATACCCTGGCCGATGCGGTTGGGGCCGCCGCCCAGGATGACCACCTTGCGCTTCTCGGACGGCGTTGTTTCGGAGCCGGTCTCGTAGGTGGAGTAGTAATAAGGAGTGTAGGCTTCGAACTCTGCGGCGCAGGTGTCCACCAGATAGTAGGTGGGTTTGACCGCGAGCTTCTTGCGGATGTCGCGGATATCCAGCTCGGATTTTTTCCAGAGCGTGGCCAGCTGGCGGTCCGAAAAGCCGTTCCGCTTGGCTTTCTGCATCACTGGTGCCAGCTTGGGGTTGGAGGCGCTCACGCTCTCCTGCAGGGCGAAGGAGTGGAGTTCGCCTTCCAGATCCACGATCTCTTTTATCTGGCGCAAAAACCAGGGGTCGATCTTGGTGGCCTCGAAGATTTCGGCCTCGGTCATGCCACAGAGCATGGCCGAGCGGACATCGAAGAGCCTGCGGGAATTGGGCTTTCTGAGCGACGCCAGAATGGCGTCCTTGTCCCAGGTGCACTTGTCGTATTCCTTGGAAAGGCCCGGCATGCCCACTTCAAGGGAACGCAGGCCCTTTTGCAGGGCTTCCTTGAAGGTGCGCCCGATGCTCATGGCCTCGCCCACGCTCTTCATGGCCGTGGTGAGGTAGTCCTCTGCTCCGGGGAACTTCTCGAAGGTGAACCGCGGGATCTTGACCACCACATAGTCGATGCTGGGCTCGAAGGAGGCCATGGTCTCGCGGGTGATGTCGTTGGGGATTTCGTCCAGGGTATAGCCCACGGCCAGCTTGGCCGCGATCTTGGCGATGGGGAAACCCGTGGCCTTGGAGGCCAGGGCCGAGGAGCGCGACACGCGCGGGTTCATCTCGATGATGACCAGCTCCCCGTTCTCGGGATTCACGGCGAACTGCACGTTGGACCCGCCGGTTTCCACGCCTATTTCGCGCATGATGGCCAGGGCCGCGTCGCGCATCCGCTGGTATTCGTCGTCGGTCAGGGTCTGGGCCGGGGCCACGGTAATGGAGTCGCCGGTGTGAACGCCCATGGGGTCGATGTTCTCGATGGAACAGATGATGACGCAGTTGTCGTTGACGTCGCGCATCACCTCGAGCTCGAATTCCTTCCAGCCGAGCACGGACTGTTCGAGCATCACCTCGGACTTCATGGAAAGCGATAGCCCGCGCGCGGCGATCTTTTCCAGGTCTTCCATGTTGTAGGCCACGCCGCCGCCCGAGCCGCCCATGGTGAAGGCCGGACGGACGATGATGGGGAAGGAGATCTTCTTGCCCCAGTGACGCACGTCCTCGATGGAGCGGCAGATGCCGGATTCGGGCACCTTGAGCCCGATGTCCTTCATGGCAGCCTTGAATTCCTCGCGGCTTTCGGCTTTCTTTATTACGGCCAGATTCGCGCCGATAAGTTCCACATTGAACTTTTCCAACACGCCGGATTCGGCCAGGGCCACGGCCGTGTTCAGGCCGGTCTGGCCGCCCAGTGTGGGCAGCAGGGCGTCCGGGCGTTCGCGCTCGATGATCTTGGCCACGATGTCCGGGTCTATGGGTTCCACATAGGTGCGGTCGGCCAGGCCGGGGTCGGTCATGATGGTGGCCGGGTTGGAATTGACCAACACCACCTCATATCCTTCTTCCTTGAGGGCCTTGGCCGCCTGCGAGCCGGAATAGTCGAATTCGCAAGCCTGGCCTATGACGATGGGGCCGGAGCCGATGATGAGAATCTTTTTGAGGTCCGTGCGTTTGGGCATGACTTGGCGGGGTTAAAGTTGAGAAACGGTTCCGAGCGCTTGAAACATGCGTAAATTGTCAAAAAGGGGTTCGCCCCGGGCGTGGGTTTACGCAACTTATCCCCCGCCTGCAAGACACTTTCGCTCCCACCCGGCGATTGACTTCCCCGCCAGCTTGCTTAAAGGAGTGCCAGCCGTACATACTATGAGGTAGCACCACGTGAAGCCCCAATACATCCTGGCCGGAAGCCTCGCCGCGGTGGTCGCCGTACTGGACCAGATCACCAAGTACCAGGTGCAGAAGCACATCAAGCTCTTCACCACGCACGAGATCATCCCGGGGTTTTTCAACCTGGTGCACACCCTGAACAAGGGCGCGGCCTTCGGATTCCTCAACCGGCCGGACACATCCTGGCAGACCTATTTCTTCATCGCCGCCACCGCCCTGGCCGTGGTCATCGTGATGAACCTGCTTTCCAAGGCCGAACCCGGGGCCAAGCTCTTCATTGTGGCTCTCGGGCTTATCCTCGGCGGAGCGGTGGGCAACCTCATCGACAGGATCCGAACCGGCCAAGTGGTGGACTTCCTCGAGTTCTACCTCGGCTCCTTTGTCTGGCCAGCCTTCAATGTGGCCGACATCGCCATCACCTGCGGTTCGCTGGCACTCATCTTCTCCTTCTACGTGCGCAAGCAACCTTAGACGGAGAAAAACCCCGCGGCCTTGCCAAAAGGACCGGCCGGAGATAGCAAGGACGGACTATGTCTCTCACATCCACCATCGGGGGCTACCCCCTCTGGTTCTTCCTGGTGATGGCCCTGCCCGCGTTCATCAATTTCTGGGCCATCGCCCATGCATTCTACCGCAACTTCCCCACTGTTCAAGAGAAGATGGTCTGGCTGTGCCTTGCGGTGTTCGTGCCGGTGCTGGGCGGCCTCATCTACCTGTTCGTGGGCCGCAAAAGAGGAACGAAAGAATCATGAAAGCTCGTCTTGCGGTTTTCGCCGCACTGCTTTTCCTGTCCGGATGCGCCGGAGCCGAAACATCCAGCGCCCCGGTCAAGGGCAAGCCCATTGATCCCCATGCCCAGGCCCAGGCCAACCAGCTGGCCGAGATAGACGGACTCAAGTCCCAGGTGCAGCGTTTGAGCGCGGAAGTGGAGGATTTGAACCTCCAGGTCCGTACCCTCACCGAAGGGGACTCCGCTGGCGGCGCTACCACCATGCCGGAACTCTCCAAGCGCCTCCAGAAGCTCGAAGGCAACATAAGGCAGATGGCCTCCCAGCTGGGCGTCGAGGTGGACGGCCAGCAGCCGGCGGCCGGCCAGGCACCAGGCATCGACACCCAGGCCCAGCAGGCATCGCTCTCGCCCGGATCCCCTTCCGCGTCTCAAGCTCCGGCTACGTCCAGGCCCACGGACGTTCCCGCAGCGGCCAACGCCGACCCGGCCGAGGCCATCTACGCCAAGGGCATGCAGGCTTTCCAGGCCAAGGAATACGACAAGGCCGCAGGCATGTGGCGCGACGTAGCCAAGAACTATCCCAAGCACACCCTGGCTCCCAACGCCTATTTCTGGATGGGCGAGGCCTACTTCCAGAAGGGCGACATGGCCCAGGCCGTGCTCAACTACAATGAAGTGGTGGAGAAATTCCCCAAGAGCAACAAGGCCCCGTCGGCCATGCTCAAGATGGGAATGGCGTTCCAGAAGCTGAACAAGAAGGACGCCGCCAAACTCATGTTCCAGGATCTCATCAAGAAATTCCCGGACTCCGCCGAGGCGCGCCGGGCCAAGAGCCTTATCTGAGGAATCGCACCCATGAACGAGGTACGCAAGATCGTCCACCTGAGCTTTTCCCCGGAAACTTCCGGCAAGCCGGTGGTCTGCAACATCATCAAGCTTTTCGACCTGTGCTTCAACATACTCAAGGCCCAGATCAACCCTCGTGAAGTGGGTGAAATGGTGCTCGAAATCCACGGCATTGAGCAGGCGGTCAACGACGGTCTGGAATACCTGAAGGAACACGGGGTCAAGATTACCCCCGTGGCCCAGAAGGTGCGCAAGGACGAGGATCTGTGCGTCCATTGCGGCGTCTGCACCGCTCTGTGCCGCCCCCGCGCCCTGGAGATCGACCGCAAGACCTGGCGGGTCCACCTCGACTCCGAGAAATGCGTGGCCTGCGGCCTGTGCGTGAAGCTCTGTCCGGTGAAGGCCATGGAGACGCAGCTGGAAAACGGGGTCCTCTAACACCGCTGGAGGCTGGCATATGGGTGAGGAACAACGCACCTTCCTTCGCATCCCCACCAACATGCAGGGGCAGCTGCGCTTGGTGGCGTCCGAGGCGGAACACCAACTCTTTCGCGAAGCTCCCATCACGAGCACCGCGGTCACGGCCATGGAGCTCAAGAACGCGGGCGTCAACGAAGCCATGGTGAACGCCCTGCTTGCCCTGGACCGCAAGCTGGACATGCTCATCGGCATCCACACCCGGGATAGCCTTCAGGACCAATTCCCGTACACTATCGAAATAGTGGAGATCTCCGGTGCAGGGGTGAAAGTGGCCTCCCCCTACCCCTTGGTGATGGATCAGCTGGTGGAGGTGGTGATAACCCTGACCCAGCTGCCGATTCGCATGGCCGCGGCCATCGGCCGGGTTATCCGCGAGGAAATCATTGACGGGCGCCAGATCTGGGCCATCGATTTTACGAAAATACGTGACCGCGACCTGGAAACCATAGTACAGTTCGTTTTCCAAACCCAACGCGACGAGCTACGCGTCAAAAAGTGGGAGCAGCCAGGATGACCGCGAATGATACCATGATCGAAAACCTGATGGACAGGTACATGGACGAGATGGTGGAGAACTTGAAAACCGCCATCACCCAGGCCGTGGAGAACGAACTGTCCAAGTCGCTCACCCGCTCGCTTCTGCAGGGCGAGTTCTACAAGCGCATGAGCGACGACATGCGCCAGGGGCTGCAGTCCATCTACAAGGAGCTTTCCAGCGCTCGCCAGGAAGACGGCACCGAAATAGTCAAAGAGAAAAAACGCGCAGACCAGCTTTTCAGCGAAGCGGCCGACCAGCTGGACAAGATACTCTCCACCACCGAGCAGGCCACCGGCGAGATCATGGACATCGTGGAACGCCACATGGAGATGCAGGCCAAGTCGAACCAGATCCTGCACAGCTTGAAGTCCGGCGGAGTCACCAAGGACCAGCTTCAGGACCTTCGGCAGATGAGCGACACTTTGAATGCGGACCTGATGTCCATCATGACCACCCTCTCCTTCCAGGACCTCACCGGTCAGCGCATCAAGCGCATTATCGGCGCCATCAAGAACGTGGAGGCCATCGTCCTGGACCTGTACCTGTCAACTGGGCTCAAGGTGCGGGCGCACGAGGAAGCTCCGGAAAAGGGATTGGAGGAGATCGAGGCCGAAGCGGCCCAGAAGGTCAACGAGCTCAAGGGCCCGCAGGTGGGCACCAACCAGGCTTCGGTGGATGATCTGCTGGCGTCGCTTGGAATGTAAACATTTATAAGCTTTAGTTGCTACGTGAATGGAAAGCCGGGGCGTTAAGCCCCTGCTTTTTTTGTGATACCCTGTAAGCTCCGAACTACTTCGAACCGAACCTTTTCCAAAGTTCGAAGGCTTCGCCACCAAAGCAGTCTTCTTTTTCGTCCAGTTCCATTGTTTTGGCCCCTGAAGCGTACCAGAGTGTCTTTGAAGCATTCTTCGCACTCTCGAAACGCTTCCAGCAGACATGCACTTTGCCGGTCCTGACATTAACGAAAACGGCAACATTCTCATCAGGGCAGGCGTGAGGCTTGCAGAAACTCGCCTTAATGATGTCTCCTTCCTGAAGGACGGGGGTCTCCACACGGCCATTTTTCCAGCCCTCCAGCACACGCTTGAGCGCCTGGGGTGGCAGCATGTCCTTTAAGACAGGGAGTATGGAAGGGTCTTCAAAAAAGGTTTTTCCGGTGTTCTTTGGCCTTCCGGGTGTATCCGTGTCTGAGGGATACTTCCCCACCCACCAGGAAAGTGAACCACGCGATCCTTGAGAAAAAGCGCCCGGTTGAGCCATTTCTGCCCGGCTCGAGGGTGCAGCTTGAGACGCTTCTGCCAGAACCGCAGAACCGCAAAGAAATGCTGTGACGACGAGAGATGCCATCAGTGCGTGTTTCATTGCCGCAGTTCTCCCATCCGAATTGGTAATTACTGTATCTGCTCTCTGCCCCCGTACTGCTTCCGCCACTCATCCAGGAAAAGAATCGCCGTTTCCACGGGCGTGAGCTTGCCCGCCTTGGCCCGAAGCGCCCAGACCAGATCCTTGAAGGGCGCATCCTCGGTGAGTCCGAGCCCGGCCAGGAGCTGGCGAGCCTCGCCCTGGTACTCTTCGGGCAGGGCTGAAAGCGCCCCTTCATCCTGGCGCTGTTTGGGCCAGCCCTCCAGGCGTTCCTCCAGAAACGCGAGCAGAGTCCGCATCCTGGCTTGATAGGTGTGGTCCTTGAGGGCTCGCGCCCTGGCCCTTTCGGCATAGGCCCAGCGCTCTTGGGGCGCGGCCAGGAACTTGGCCACCCCGGCTTTGAGCTCGTCCATGGAGGTGAACGTGGCCAGCTCGTCAGGCCCGAAAAGCTCGGGCAAAAGCGTACGCTGGTCCACCAATTGAAACGCCCCGCACATGGCCAGCTCGAAGGTGCGCGGGTTCACGAAGTCCCCGCCGGAGACCAGTTCCTTGGCGGACACGCTGGAGTGCAGGTTCAGGTTCACGGCCGTGGCGTTGAATATCTTCACCGACTCCTCGGAGGATATGCGCTCCCCGCCGCGCTGCACCAGCTGGGCGAGTATCTCGTCCCCTTCCCAATCCGATCCCCAGATTTTGAGCCCCTGCCCCATGAGTTCCTTGAACGCGGCCCGGCGGTTGGGATACCCGGCGCCCAAAAACGAGACGTCCGCCCCGTACATGCGCTTCTCCACCGGGGAGAGTTCCATGGGCTTGTGGAAATCCGGGTCGGCGGCCAGGGGCAGGTACAGGCCGTTTGGCTGGCCGATCTCCTGAAGCTTGCCCAGGAGCGGCTCCTTTTGGATTACCGCGAATGCGTCGTAGTGGGGGGCGAAGGACTCCCAGTAGGTGAAGAGCCTGAAATCCTCCATGAACCACATGGCCGTGGGAATCTCCGCCTGGCGCAGGCGTTTGAGCACCTGCTTGGTGAGAGGGGCCTGGGCCATGGCCAGCACCAGATCGGGCTGGAAGGTCTCGGCCTTGGAGAGGATGGCCTGGGCCACCACCTGCAGAAAGGCGTGCTCGAGATAGTCCAGGCGTTCGGTGGTGACGCGAAGGCCCTTGAGCGCTGTGAAGGCGCCGTAAAAGTCGGGAGCCTCGAAGGTCTCGACCGTGTGGCCAAGCGATGCCAGGGCCTTGCGGCAATAACGCCCGATGGGAAGGGAGCCGCCGTAGAGGGGCAGGACAACGAGAATTCGCAGGGGACGGTTCATAATGCCTCAAACAGGGCCTGAGGTTTGTTCAGCATGAAATCGGGGTCTTCCACGAGCCGGTCAGCCAGGTCCGGGGCGGGAGGGAGGCCTTGCCCCCATTCGATGCCCAGATGGCGCGCTATGAAGGCCCGCACCCGGGTCCGCTCGGCCAGGGTGCGGTCGCTGCCCGCGAAGGAAACGTAGGTCACGCCCAGCGGGTCGAAGCGTGTGTCTAACCCTAGCAGGCCCGGGGGCGGGTCTCCGGTGATTTTGCCGCCGACCAGGCGCAGAAACTCGCGGCGTTTGAACGGCTCCAAACAGGCGTGCTCATTGGGGCAGGAAGCCGACTCCAGACAGGGGGAACAGGGGAGAACCGCCTGCCATACGGTGTGTCCCTGGCCGTAGGGTCCGGTCTCATGGCACCAGGCGGAGGAAAGAAACACTGCTGTAACGGGAACCCCGAGATGCGCGGCAAGGTGCATGACGCCGGTGTCCGGAGTAAGCACCCGGTCCAGCCCGGAAACCCTGTCGCACAGCTCATCAAGGCCTGTCCGGCCTGTCAGGTCATCGACCATGCCGGACACACGGGCCGGAAGCAGGGACATGAGTTCCCTGGCCGCTGGTTTCTCGCCTGCCGTGCCCAGAAGAAATATCTTGGGAGTGTTCAGCACCGGCAGCATGGCCTGCACAACTCCGGCCAGCACGTCCGGAGGCAGGGAGCGCCTGGCATGGCGACCGGCCATGGCCACCCCCAGGCCGCCCCCACGGGGAACAGCCGGCGGATTGACTTGCCCGGCGGGAAACATCGGCAGGGCAAATCCGGCCCAGAAATCGGCCAGATTCATCGCCGCCTGCCTGCGGTTCTTGGTCCAGCGGAAGGCCATTGCCGCCCAGGGATCGCGCAGGGGCTGGCCTTCGTTGAGACTGTAGCCCCGCACCACGCCTGGATCAAACAGGGAGCTGACCGCCAGGCTCATGCCCGCGAAATTCAGATTATACACGCGGTGAAAGCGGAGACCGGCCAGATCAACCAGGGTGCCCTTCAAAGAGGACGGATCGGGCGGGGAATGCGCATCAATGGTGTGGACAGACACGTCTGGATAAATCCGGGAAGCGAGCTTCCCAAGAGATGAATCCACGAGAAGATGCACAGGACGCCCCGAAGCCGCAAGACCGAGAATGAGCCGTTTGGTCTGGAGAAGATCCCCAAAACGGGCCAGCTGCATTACCAGGACGGGCTTCATGGGCTTTTTGGTTATCCCAAGGCCGGGGGGAAAGAAAGTGGCTTTGCGGGAACAGCCGGATTTGTTATGGTATCCGCCCATGCGATACTACCCTCTATTCGCGGACCTCACCCGCAAGCGCTGCCTGGTGGTTGGCGCGGGCGAAGTGGGCCGCCGCAAGATAGGAACCCTGGCCGCCTGCGGAGCCCAGGAAGTCCTCGTGCTGGATACCCGCGCCCCAGACGCGGACCTTGCGGAAACACTGGCCCTGCCCGCCGTGGCCTTCGAGCAGCGCTCCTTCGAGGATAAGGACCTGGACGGGCGTTTTCTGGTCATTGCCTCAACCTCCAATGAGGAACTCAACTGGCGCATCAGCCGGGCCTGCGAGGCGCGTGGCATACTCTGCAACATCGTGGACCAGCCAGAGAAGTGCAGCTTCATCGTTCCGGCGCTCTTCACCCAGGGCGACCTGACCGTGGCCATCTCCACCGGCGGCGGCTCCCCTGCTCTGGCCCGCAAGATCCGCAAGGGCCTGGGAGAGTTTTTGGGCTCGGAATACGGCGCGGTCCTGGTGCTCATGAGCAGGCTGCGCCCCCTGGTGCTGGAACTTGGGCTCGGCTCGCCCAAAAACGCCACCATCTTCCGGGGACTTCTGGACTCGGGCCTGCTGGAGGCCCTGGAAGCAAGGGACATGGCCCAGGCTTCGGCCCTGTTGGCCGAACATATTCCGTCGGAACTCCACCCGCGCATTCCGGAGATACTGGATGGGCTTAGCTGATCTGACCCTCTACGCGGTAATGGCCCTGTACCTCATTGGCAGCGGCGGCCACATCTGCGGCATCATCACCCGCAAGGAGCGTCCCAAACTCATAGGTGGGGCCATCTCCGGAGCGGGGTTCGCCCTGCACGGCCTGAGCCTTGGCCTCATGCTGTTTCAAACTCCCTCGCTGACCCTGACCAGCGGCGAATTCTACTTGAGCCTCTTCTCCTGGAGCCTGCTCCTGGTGCTCTTTATTTTGTGGATCAAGCTCAGGCTCTCTTTTCTGGGGCTCATCGCAACTCCTCTGGCTCTGGTGCTGCTCCTAAGCTCCCAGGCAGTCACGGCTGCCCGAGTTCCCCTGCCGACGTCGCTGGCCGGACTTTTCTTCGGGCTGCACATCGGGACCCTGTTCGCCTCCATGGGCCTCATGGCCATGGCCTGCGCCGCCGGAGCCGCCTATCTGAAGCTCGAAAAACGCATCAAATCCAAGGAAAAGCTCACTGGCGTGTGGGCCTCCCTGCCCTCCCTGGAGAAGCTCGACACGGCCAACCGTATCGCGGTGACCGTTGGATTTCCCCTGCACACCGTTGGCCTGTTGTCCGGGTTCATATGGGCCGGACTCACCTGGCAGCGGTTCTTCTCCTGGGACCCCAAGGAAATGGCGGCGGTCTTCATCTGGCTCTTGTTCGCGTATCTGTTCCACCAGCGCTTGGCCTTCGGTTGGCGCGGGCGAAAGACCGCCTGGCTGGCCATCTGGGTCTTTGGCCTGAGCCTGGCCTCGATGCTTGGAATCAACTTCTTCGTCAAGACACACCATAGTTTCGCCTGATGCAGCACGATATCCATCTTTTCGGTCTGAACCACCGCACCGCCGGAGTGGAGGTGCGGGAATGCTTCGCCCTCAAAGACCAGGAGCGGTTCGAGGAATGCGTTCTCTCGCTCGGCCGCACCGTGAGCGAGGTGATGGTGCTCTCCACCTGCAACCGGGTGGAAATACTGGTGGTGGCCCCGCGCGGTTCCAACGTCTCGGGCAAGGTGCTCGAGTGCTGGGCCAACGCCAGCGGGCGGGAATCCCCTGAGCTGGCCCCGCACGTCTACGAACACCGCGACCTGGCGGCTGTGGAGCACCTCTTTCTGGTGGCTTCGGGCCTTGACTCCATGGTGCTCGGCGAGCCGCAGATTCTGGGGCAGCTAAAGCAAGCGTACAAGGCCTCGGTGGACAAGGGCCAGGCCCGGGTGGTGGTCAACCGGCTTTTGCACAAGGCCTTTTCCGTGGCCAAGCGGGTGCGCACCGAGACCGGCATCGGCACCAGCGCCGTGTCCATCAGCTACGCGGCGGTGGAATTGGCCAAGCATATCTTCGGCGAGATGGGAGACAAGAAGGCCATGCTCATCGGAGCCGGAGAAATGGCCGAACTGGCGGCAACGCATCTGGTGGGCTCCGGGGTCAATTCGCTGTGCGTGGTCAACCGCACTTTCGCCCGCGCCGAAGAGCTGGCGGCCCGGTTCAAGGGCAAGGCCTATTCCTTTTCGGAGCTCATCGAGCGTCTGCCCGAGGTGGACATCGTCATCACCTCCACCGGTTCACCTGAACCCATCATCCGGGCCCGCGACATCAAGGACGTACTCAAGAAGCGCAAATACAAGCCCATGTTCTTTATCGACATCGCTGTGCCGCGAGACATCGATCCGGACATCAACAGCCTGGACAACGTCTACCTCTACGACATCGACGATTTGAAGGAAGTGGTGGAGGAAAACAAGGCCCAACGGCAATCCGAGGCGGAAAAGGCCCGGGAGATCATCGCGGCCGAGTCAGTAAAATTCGGCAGGTGGCTGGATTCGCTTGACCTCCAGCCAACCATCGTTGACCTCCTGTCGCGCGGAGAGATTCTGGCCCGCAAGGAGCTTAGGAAAACGCTCAAACGCCTGGGACCGGATTGCGCGGACGAGGTGCGAGACGCCGTGGAAACCCTGGCCCTGACGCTTTCGCGCAAACTGTACCACGACCCTCTGGTCTTTCTGAAACGGCGCTCCCACGAGGAAGGTGGGGAACGCTTCCTGGACCTGGCCAGACGCATGTTCAACCTCGATCTCGACTCCGTGCCCCCCGAGGCGCACCTGGATCGCAAGCCCGGAACAGAGGACTAGATGCGCGCCTACACCATAGACGAACTCACGGACGAAGATGTCGCCAAGATAGAAGACCGCCTGACGCAAAAAGGGTGGACCGGGTCCATCAAAGGCATGTACTATGTGCCTATCCCCGAGCAGTATCTGGGGCCTGACCAGAAAGAGCATACGGAGTCCTGCGGGCCGTTTTTCCTTCCCCTGGAAACTGGAGACGGCTGGGTCCGTCTTGAGCTTCTCGTCCGGGCCCGCAAGATACTGCGCTGTTCCTGCGTGGCTTATGCAAATCCAGCCCTGCGAGAGCATATGGTGGACATGCTGGACAGCCTGATTCGTGAGTTGGACATCGCCGTCTAGGAGTGCACCATGTCCCATATTCAATGGACCGACAAACTCTCCGTCGACATCCAAGAAATCGACCTCCAGCACCGCCATCTCATCGGCCTGATCGCCGAGCTGGACAAGGCTCTGGCCATCGGCGCTGACAAGGATATCCTGGGCAAGGTGATACGCGAATTAAACACCTACGTCCGGGAGCATTTCACCGCCGAGGAGCGCTGGATGAAGCGCCACGGCTTCCCCGGCCTCGGTGACCACATGATCCAGCACGAAGCCTTCGTGGAGAAGCTCCTGCACGTGGAACTCGACTACCTGGCCGACAGGACGGAACTCTCCGCGGAACTGCTCGATTACCTCATGGGCTGGATAGAAGAACACGTCACCGGTTACGACCAGCGTTATGCCGAATACTTCCGGGCCAAAGGAATCATCTGAGCCCATGCCCGTTCCTGCGGGCCTTCAAGACCTTTCCCCCTGGGGGGCGCACTTGTGCCTCAGGGTGGAGGCATTCCTCAAGGAACTGATCCCGGATGGCCTTGAAGGCCGCTCATTCGTCCTGGCGCTGTCGGGGGGGCTGGACTCCACCGCCCTGGCGCTTATCATGCGCCTTCTCACCCCCAGACTGGGAGCGGACTTCACCGCCGCCCACTTAGACCATGGCTTACGCCCGGAGTCCGGAAAGGACGCCACGGCTTGCGCCGCATTCTGCGAACGCATCAATCTGTCCTGCCAATGCGGTTTCCAAAACGTGCGGGCCCTGGCTAATGACTGGAAAACCGGGATCGAGGACGCCGGGCGCCGGGCCCGCTATGCCTGGTTGGAAGAGATACGGGAGCGCTCGGGCGCCTTTGCCGTGCTCTGCGCCCATCACCTGAACGATCTTGCCGAAGACCAGCTCATGCGCCTTACCCGGGGAGGAGGATGGCCCGCCCTGGGGGGAATGCCCGCCTGGGACCCTGGCAGACGCATCCTGCGTCCTCTTCTCATGACTCCCAAGGCCGATCTGCAACGCCTGCTCGAAGAAACCGGGACCGCCTGGCGCGAAGATGAGAGCAACACGGACCAGGCATTCATGCGCAACCGGGTGCGCTCGGACATACTCCCCTTGTTCATTCGTGAAAATTTGGACTATCTCGGCGCGGCTGCCGAGCTGTGGAAACAGGCGCGCATTGACGAAATACACTGGAATAACGAAGTGTTGGCGCACGATCCGGCAGCTGGTTCACCACAGGAAACTCATGTGCTCTCCAACAATACCCTGAAAGGGTGCTCACAAGCATTGAGACTGCGTATGTACAAGCGATGCGTGGAAGCTATAGGCCCCGGCCAACCCCTCGCCCCCACGCTGCACGGACTCGACGAGGCATGGTCTAAGCGTTCGATTGGAAAGACTTTTCAATTTCCAGGCAACAAAGTGGCCCGGATTGAGCGCGAAGGAATCGTCTTCTTGCCAGCTGCATCGCCCACCGGCGTTGACACCTGAGGCCCCTGAGGATAGAAACCCTCGATTGTTATTTTTTAAACAAGGAGGCGGCGCGTGAATATCCTGATCTTCGGGCCCAACGGCAGCGGCAAGGGAACCCAGGGTTCCCTGGTCAAAGACAAGTACAATTTGGCTCACATCGAGTCCGGCGGCATCTTCCGCGAACACATCGGGGGCGGCACCGAGTTGGGCAAGAAGGCCAAGGCATTCATCGACCGCGGCGACCTGGTTCCCGACGACATCACCATCCCCATGGTGCTCGAGACCCTGAAATCCAAGGGCAAGAACGGCTGGCTCCTCGACGGCTTCCCCCGCAGCATCGTGCAGGCCCAGAAGCTCTGGGAAGCCCTGCAGGCTGAAAACGTGAAGCTCGACTACGTCATCGAGATCCTGCTGCCCCGCGAAGTGGCCAAGAACCGCATCATGGGCCGCCGCCTCTGCAAGAACGACAACAACCACCCCAACAACATCTTCATCGACGCCATCAAGCCCAACGGCGACAAGTGCCGGGTGTGCGGCGGCGAGCTCTCCGCCCGTGCCGACGACCAGGACGAAGGCGCCATCGGCAAGCGCCACGACATCTACTACGACACCAAGACCGGCACCCTGGCCGCCGCCTACTTCTTCAAGGAGCTGGCCGCCAAGGGCGTGAGCAAGTACATCGAGCTCAATGGCGAAGGGTCCATCACCTCGATCAAGGACAAGCTGCTCTCCCAGCTGGACTAGTTCCTTTCATTGCGTTTAGAGCCCCGGGGTTTACGCCCCGGGGCTTTTTTTTAGCCCTTGGGGAATAAACCCTGCCAAAACGGACCGCTTGGAAATCATGCCCCAAAACGCCATCACCGCCCTTATCGCTTCGCTTGCAAAAGCCCCATCCAGCAAAAATCTCTTCAATCCCTTCAGTGATCCGAAGCTTGCCTCCAACCTAGCGCAGTACCTCCATTTTCTGGCCTCAAGCCCCGTTCGTCTGGCCTTGATCGGTGAAGCGGCCGGGCACCGTGGCTGCGCTCTCACCGGCATGGCCTTCACCAGCCCCGAGACCCTGCGCGACTCCCAGAATAGCTTCTTCTCGGCGCACAGAGGCACCCTCCACCGCCAGGGGGACATCTTCGAACCAAGCGGCAGATACGTCTGGGGCGTGGCCGATGCCCATGGAATAGTGCCGCTTCTCTGGAACGCCCTGCCGCTGCACCCGCACGAACCTGGCAAGCCGCGCACCAACCGCACCCCGACAAAAGCGGAACTCAAATTGGGGGAGACTTATCTCGTGAGCGTTCTGGAGATTTTCCGGCCGGAAGTGGTGGTGGCCGTGGGGCGAAAGGCAGAGCAGTCCCTGAATGCGCTGTTCCCTGGATTGAAATTTTCCACTGTTCGCCATCCTTCAATGGGCGGGAGTACGCTCTTCAGACAGCAGATGGCGGAAATCCTGCGTCAGGTTCCCGCCTGAGTTCATTTCCATTCCAGCCTGGTTTTCCTGAAGACAGCCGCGAAGCGGAAAGGGATTCCAAAGGGCGCAACAATTCCGCAGGACAGCGGAATTGGGCGCTGCTTGCAGCGCCCGCAGGGCGAGGGCCAGGACGGCCCGAGTCATCCCTTTGGCCGCCGGAGGCTTCCCCTGGCACACCCGCTTCGAAGCAAAAACGAAAAGCCCGCGCGGCCAAAGGCCGGCGGGCTTGTAAATACTCGATGAGACCAGCTAGGCGCCGATCTTGTTGACGGCCAGATTCAGCCGGGAAACCTTGCGTGCGGCGGTCTTCCAGTGAATGATCTTCTTGGAGGCGACGCTGTCCAGGACGGCGGTGGCTTCCTTCAGAGCGGCAGCAGCGGCGGCGGCATCCTTCTGTTCGATGGCGGCGCGCACGGCCTTGATGACGTTCTTCACCTGGGTTTTAGCGGAACGGTTGCGGGCACGAGCAACAAGGCTCTGACGGTGCCTTTTCAATGCGGACTTATGATTGGCCAAGGGATCTCCCTCCTCACAGCAAGTTCAAAGACGGACTTGATAGGCGCGACAGCCTGGTTTGTCAAGCGCCAAACGATCTCACGAGACTATCAAGTTCACGCCCAGGATAATTTTACCACAACCAATACGGGATTCCAAAGGGCGTATAGCCCTTTGGCCGCCGGAGGCTTCCTCCCGACGGTTCCCCCGATTCCCTATACCTGGAGCGCCGCGAAGTCCGCCAATCGGCTCAGGCGGTCAACCAACGATTTCAGCAGATTCAGGCGCTCAATCTTGAGTCCCTCATCCTCGCACATCACCATGACGTTATCGAAGAAGGCGTCCACGCTGGGGCGCAATTCCCCAAGAAGGCCGAACAGCGCGTCGTAATCATCGGCGCCCAAAAGCTCTTCGAACCGGGCGGCCGTGGCGGCCAACGTGTCCGCCAGGGCCAGTTCCGAGGGCTCCTTGAGCTTCGTGCGGTCAAATGCCCCGGAAAGGCTCATCTGTGAGGCCTGCTTGCGGATGATGTTGGCCGCGCGCTTGAAGGCCAGCACGGCCTGGTCGAAGCCTTCGCTTTCGCTGAACCTGGTCAGGGCGGCCATGCGGGCGTCCAAAGCCCAGACGTCGGCAAACCCGGCCCCAATGGCTGCGTCCACCACCTGGGACCGAACTCCTTTGCCCAGGTACCATGCCTTCAGGCGCGAACCGAAGAACTCAAGCAGCTTGGCCTTGGCCGCGCCTGGCTCAAGTTTCCACGCTACCCCGGTATACCCGGAAAAAGCGGCGTCAATCAATGTTTCCAGGTTCAGACGCAAGCCCTGCTCGATGATGATGCGGCAGATGCCCAGCACCTGGCGGCGCAGGGCGTAAGGGTCGGCCGCGCCGGTGGGGATCATCTCCAGGCCGAAGCAGCCGGCCAGGGTGTCCATCTTGTCGGCAATGGCCAGGAGCGCGCCTGCCAGGCTTTGCGGTGCCTGGCTGTCGGGGCCGAGCGGCAGGTACTGCTCCGAAATGGCCTGGGCCACCTGCTCATTCTCACCCATCTTTCGCGCGTACACGCCGCCCATGACGCCCTGGAGGTCGGCGAATTCGCCCACCATCTCGGACACCAGGTCCGCCTTGGAGAGACGGCCGGCCTGGGCAAGATCGATCATGAGTTCCGGTTTTGCCTGCTCGGCAAGTTTCACACACAGGCTTTCGATGCGCCGGGTCTTGTTGCCCATGGAACCGAGCGGCGCCAGGAAGGTGACCGAATCGAGCTTGGCGAGCCATGTGTCGAAACTCGAAGCCAGATCGGTCTCCCAGAAGAAGCGGGCATCCTCGAGCCTGGCTTTGAGCACGCGTTCCCATCCCTTGCGCACCAGGGCGACGTCGGTGGGCTCAAGCCCGGCCGTGGTCAAAAAATGGGGCAGCAGCTTGCCCTTGGCGTCTTCCACGCCAAAGCTCTTCTGGTGACTCTCCATGCTGGTGAGCAGCACCTGCCTGGGGAGCTCCAGGTAGCGTTTGTCGAAATTGCCCAGGATCACCAGAGGATACTCGACCAGCCCGCAGACTTCTTCCAGAAGGCGCTCGCTGACCACGGGCCTGCCTCCGGCCGTGGCCGCGGCCTTTTCGCACTGTTCGACGATGGCCGCCCGGCGTTCGGCGGGATCAAGCATCACCTTGCCCTTCTGGGCGAGCACGGGGAAATAGTCCTCCACCTTGTCCAGAGCCCAGGGACCGGCACCCATGACCCGATGGCCAAAGGTCGCCCGGCCGGAGGGGACGGTGGCCACTTCGAAGGGAACGACCGTATCGTCTAGAAGGGCCACGATCCAGCGGATTGGGCGGCCGAAGGTATAGTCCAGGCTGCCCCAGTGCATCTTCTTGGGAAACGTGAGCGCCTTTACCGCCGCCACGCAGACGTCCGGAAGCAGATCGATCGCCTTGCCCCCTCCGGTGGCCTTGCGCAGGGCGAGATACTGCCCCTTGGGGGTGTCCACGGTGAACACCTGGGACATGTCCGCGCCCTGGCCCTTGGCGAACCCCATGGCGGCCGCCGTGGGATTGCCGGAAGCATCGTAGGCGGCCTTCACGGGCGGCCCGGTGACCACTTCCTCCTCGCTGCGCTGCTTTTCGTCCAGACCTTGGACGAGCACGGTCAAACGGCGCGGGGTGGCCCAGGTCTTAACGGTTTCGAACCCAAGCTTGTTCTGCTCCAAAAGCCCCGAGAGTGTCTGGCGGAGCTCCTCGGTGAGAGCGGCCAGGAAGCGCGAGGGCATCTCCTCGAAGCCGATTTCCAAGAGAAAGGCTGGCATGAATGACGTCCTTTAGCTTTGCAGGAGGGGATATTCCATGTCCCGGCGCTGGGCAGCGTAAAGCCTTGCCAGGGACGAGGCCAGGGCGCGCACGCGGGCGATGTAGCCCGTGCGCTCGGTGATGGATATGGCCCCCCGGGCCTGGAGCATGTTGAATGTGTGCGAGCAGCGCAGGCAATAGTCGTAGGCGGGCCAGGGAAGCCCCTCCTCGCACAGCCGCTTGCATTCGGCCTCGCAGGCATTGAAGAAGGTAAGGAGCATGTCCGGGTCGGAGAGTTCGAAGTTGTACTTGGAATGCTCCACTTCGCCCTGGTGGTGCACCTGACCGTAGGTCACCCGGTCGTTCCAGGAAAGGTCGTACACGGATTCCTTTTCCTGGAGGTACATGGAAATGCGTTCAAGGCCGTAGGTGATCTCTACCGAGACCGGGGAGAGCTCGATGCCCCCGATCTGCTGGAAGTACGTGAACTGCGTGACCTCCATGCCGTTGAGCCACACTTCCCAGCCAAGCCCGGAGGCCCCGAGGGTGGGGGATTCCCAGTCGTCTTCCACGAAGCGGATGTCGTGGGCTTCCGGAGGAACACCCAGGGCGCGCAGACTTTCCAGATAAAGGGCCTGAACGTTGTCCGGGGACGGCTTTAAGATCACCTGAAACTGATAATAGTGCTGCAGGCGGTTGGGGTTCTCGCCGTAGCGTCCGTCGGTGGGACGGCGCGAGGGTTCCACATAGGCCACGCGCCAGGGCTCTGGCCCTATCACCCGGAAGAAGGTGGACGGGTTGAACGTTCCCGCGCCGACTTCCAGGTCGTATGGTTGTACGATCAGGCATCCCTGCTTGGCCCAATAGCTCTGCAAGGTGAGGATGACATCTTGAAAGTGCATGAAAACTCCTCTGGAGTAAAAGGCGTCAGATGCGCCTAAACGAGCCGTGGGCCCAGGTCAAGCCCAGGTGGTATTCCACGAAAAGGTCCAGGGCGCGGCCGCTTTCCATGCGGGCCTGAGCGCTCACCGGCATGTTCGCCCACTGGCTTGGCGAGCCCGCGCACACGATCCGAAGCACGTCCAGGGCTTCGCCGCCAAGGTGAACGCTGGCACCCTTGATCCACTGGCGGCAGTTGCCGCAGTGAAGCTTGCCCTGCTCCACCAGCAACTGGGTAGAGGCCGTGGACTTGAGGTCCGCCCCGCACCGGGCGCAGGTTGAAAGCTCGGGCCTGAACCCCTGGTCAAAGGCCATGCGGGCCCGGAAGTAGAGGGGCAGCATTTTGGACGGGCTCTCGCATGCTTCCATGGCCGCCAGGGTTTCCAGCAGCAAATCGTAAGCGGATTCCGAACCGTACGGCCCCTGGTGCGAGGCTTCCAGGAACTTGAGGCAGTTGACGGCCATGCCCAGGCGATCGGCGTCCTGGCGCAGCCGGGGATGCGAGCTTACGAGCGACCCCTCGAGCAGATAGGTATAGCCGCTGCCCCCTTGGGTTTTAATCTTAAACATGACCAGATTGAACGGATCAAGGCAGCCGAGAAAACGGCGGCGGCTCACCGAGCCGCCGAAGGCGAATGCATTGAAGATGCCTTTGCGGGGAGAGAACAGGCGTACCCAGGCGTCCACTTCGCGAAAGCGTCCGACCTTGAGCACCAGGGCTTTTTCGGTGGACTCCATGGCAGCTTCGGGTGTTTTTCAGACGGTCAATCAAGCGGTACGAAAGGCCATCTGACCAACGAGTTCGTTCTTGCTGGAAAACGGGCGGTTGCCCGAACCATTCACCTTACGGGAACTGAATGCTTTTGCCGTCCGCCTTGCCGCCCTCGAGCGGAAAGTCCTTGCCGTTCAGCTTTATCGCCACGGACGGAGCCTGCTGGAAACGGACAACCACCTTGTCGTTGAAACGAAGCGACAGGCGCTGCCCCCTGACCAGGGTGAGGGACCGTTTCTGTCCGTCCTCGGTGGTCACTTCAAGCGAAGCAGGCTGGTTGGCGTTTATCTCCACCATCTGGCGGCCATTGGCAGCGAACTGGGCCTCCGCGGCCAGCTTTTCCGGCGTGATGTCCTGTTCCGAGGCGGGCTGGGGCGCCGGGGCAGGCTTGGTGCCGCTCGATCCGGTGGCCAACAAGTCGCGGGGGACCATGGGAGCCGCCGCTTCCTGTGCTGCCTCTGGGGCGGGATCGGACTTGGCTTCAACCTTGGCTTCGGGCTTTGAAGGCTGTGTCTGGGGCACGGGAGCGGATTTGGCTTCGGGCTTCACTGGCTGGCCCTGCTGCGCAGGCTTGGCGGGCTGCGGAACCCCCGGGGCCTGGGTCTCTATCTTGGATTTGAATAGATCGAAAACGGTGTCCATGTTGAAGCTGAAACCAGGGCCCGAGAAGAAATACCAGGCCAGGGCGGCGAATCCCAGCACCAGGGGGAGCCCGAGCCACAGAGAGGGCCTGAAGGTCGAGGGGGTCTGGGAGGACGCGAAGGACACCTTGCGTTCCTTGGTGGAAGAAAGGGAGTCTCGCACCTCGTACCGGGGCGATTCGCGCAGGTGATCGTCGTCAACGGCGTAGTAGGTGGACAATACCGCGCCGATTTCCTCAGGATCAAGGCCGAGAAGACGGGCGTAATTCTTCACAAACCCCTTGGCATACACGGGGTGCGGCAAATCCTTGGTATAGCCTTCCTCAAGAGCGATCAGGTATTTCTTGCTGATCTTTATCTCTATGGCGGCCTTCTCCAGGCTTATGCCTTGGCGTTCCCGCTCATGACGTAAGAGCGCGCCCATTTCCTCGAGGGTCATTTTTTACCTTCCGAATAAAAGACGAATCAGAGGTTGACCTTGATGACCGACTTGGTTCGAAGCTTATCCATGTAGTCGGTGAATTGTTTCTCGAGCTTTTCCCGGTAGAGCCGCTCGTATATCGCGTCTCTGACGCTTTCGTAAGGCGGTGCTCCGCCCGGGGCCTGAGCCTTCTGAGCGGGCGAATCGGCGCCGATGGTCAAAAGGACCGGCTTACCGTCGAGCAGCACGGGCTCGCTCACGCCGCCGGGCGACACGCCTTGCAGAGCCTGGCGGAGTTCCGGAGCGAGGTCCTTGAGCTCAACCTTGCCCAAATCCCCTCCCTGCTCGGCGCCGGGCCCTATGGAGAACTTCCTGGCCGCTTCCGCGAAACCTATCTGGCCACTGGTGATGCGCTGCCTGAGAGCCTTGGCCTCGTCCATCTTGCCCACCATGATGAGGCCGATGTGCTGCCCGGATTCAACCCGGATGTTGCCTTTGTGGCTGTCGTAGTAGCTCTTGATGTCCTCTTCGCTCACCACGACCTTGCGCTGGACCATAAAGCCCAGGAGCTGCTTCTTTAAGATGTCCTTCTTGATGCTTTCGGCAAACTGCTTGCGGGTAAGCCCCTCAAGCCTCAGCTGCTGCACGAAACGCTCTTCGTTCATACCGCCTTTTTCGCGGATTTCGCGGATACGCGATTCCACTTCCGTATCGGAGACGTTGACCTTGAGTCTGGCAGCCTCCTGCTTGAGCAGGATGTCTTCGATCATGGTCCGCAAGATGCGGTCCTGCATTTCCTTGAAGGCCGGATCCGAAGGATTGTAGGCCTTCTTCTCAACCTGGGTGACATAGCCGCGAACGCGTTCGTTCAATTCAAACAGCGTGATCATCTCGCCGTTGACCTGGGCTACGATTTTATCCACCACCTGTTGGGCGGCAAACGATGTGGGGACCACTGAAAGCAATACTGCGGCAACAATGATTGATCGGAAAACGGCGGACAATGGCATCCTCCACGCAGGCGGGTTGAGGGCTTGTCGCCCGGCCTTGCGGCGAGCCCCTTGTATTCGGTTTTTCAAAACGTTGCAATGAAACGCTAAGGACTAGTGCTTGCCTTTTTCGAGCAACAGGCCGGGGCTGATTTCAATAATCGACGTATTGAGGGTCTGGATCAGCCACAGGGTGAATTCCTGGGCGATCTTGGTCTCGGCAAGACGTTTCTCCACAATGGGATAGACCTGCACCATCCCTTCAACTTTGGCTTCGGAGCGCTCCAGAAGGATAAAAGCCTGAAAGCCGGACTCTCTCTGAACCACAGGGCTGACCTGCCCGGGTTGCAGGGCTTTTAGCGTGTCGCGAAGTTTTCCCTGCAGGCTTTCCTCAGGCTGGGCCAGGGTCTGCATGGACACGTCGTCGAAAACTGTGAGCAGATCAGCCGGGGCCCGGGCTTTTTTCGCGGCGTCCAGCGCCTTTCGCAGAGCATCTGCGTTCTTCGATTCCACTTTCAGGTATTTCACCTTGGCTGGCTGGGTAAATTCCGCGGCATGGCTCCGGTAGTATTGCTGCACCTCCCACGAGGCTATGCTCACCCGTGGCCGGAGCACCAGTGAGGCGAACTTGGTCATTGCGATCTTGGCTCGCAGGCGCTCCCGCCAGACACCAAGGTCTATGCCTTCCTCTGAAAGCATCTCCTCGAAGGCCTTTCCCTGATACCCATCCCGGGCGGAGGTTTCGGCATACTTGAGCTCGGCCTCGGTGACCTCGGCGTTACGCTTGGCCAGCTCCTGGGCCACAAGCTCCTCGACGATCAGATCGGCCATGGTTTCCCCGTAGTCCGCCCGAAGTTTGGCCAGAACCTCGTCGTGGGCTGTGGACGTGGGCGCGGAAAGTTTGAGACCCTGAGCGAACTCCAGGGTCTTGAGCGGTATGGGACGGCCGTTGACCTTGCCCGCCAGGCCTTGCTCCAGCTGTTCCGGCTGGCACGCGGGCAAAAAGAGCAGGAGAAGAATGGGAAGAAGATGTTTCATGCAATCAGTTTTGCCAGCTCAGCCGCTGCTTCGCCAAGAGTCTGGCGAAGGGGGGCGTCCACCGCCAGCTTGAGTTCCAGTTTGGCAGGGGGGAGAAGCTTGGCGACTTTCTGGCGTGGAGTAATCCAGGTGATAAGGGCCTCCGGGGTAAGGGACTGGGCCGTTTCATCCCAGGTGAGCACGATCTTGGATTGATGCACATCGGCGCGGCGAACCCCGAGTTTGGTCAAAACACGCTTGAGCCCGAGCACCGCCGCGAAGTTCTCGACTTCCTCAGGCGCATGACCGAAACGGTCCTTGATGTCCGCCATGGCCTCTATAAGCCCGGTCTCCGTCTGGGCGGCCGTGAGATTCTTGTACAAGCGCAGGCGTTCCTTGGAATCCGGCACGTACTGCTCGGGAATGCGTGCGGGAACGCTCAGGTTGAGCTCGGTCTCCACCTCTTCCCTGGGCGGCTCGCCCTTGACCCGCCGGACTTCCTCGTCGAGCATTTCCAGGAACAAGTCCAGCCCGATTTTGGCGATGTGCCCGGACTGGGCTTCGCCCAGGATGTTGCCCGCACCGCGCAGGCGCAGGTCTTCCATGGCGATCTGGAAGCCCGCCCCGAGATAGTCCATGTCCAGGATGACCCGGAGGCGCTTGCGGGCCAGTTCGGGCACGTGGTCGATGGAGGGCACCACGAAGTACGCGTAGGCCTGGCGCTCCGACCGCCCCACCCGGCCGCGCAGCTGGTAGAGCTGGCCCAGGCCGAACATCTGGGCATTGTCCACTATGAGCGTGTTCGCCCTGGGGAAATCCAGGCCGGACTCGATGATGGCCGTGCACACCAGCACGTCTATCTCGCCGTGCCAGAACTTGTGCATGGACTCTTCCAGGTCCTTCTCCCCCATCTGGCCGTGCGCCATGCCGATGCGGGCGCCCGGGGCCAGCTTTCTGACGAAGTCGGCCACCGCGGCTAGGTTCTGCACCCTGTTGTGCACCCAGAACACCTGGCCTTGCCGCTCGAGCTCCCGGGCCACGATGTTGGCCAGCATGCGCTCGTCTCTGTCGATAAGGGCCGTGTCCACCGCCTTGCGGTCAACAGGGGGAGTTTCCATGACGGACAGGCCCCTGATTCCCGAGAGCGACAGCTGCAGGGTGCGCGGTATGGGAGTGGCCGTAAGAGTCAGCGCGTCCACGTTTTTCTTGAGAGTCTTGAGCTTTTCCTTGTGCTTCACGCCGAAGCGCTGCTCTTCGTCCAGGATGATGAGCCCGAGCCTTGGAAAGCTCACGTCCTTGGATAGCAGGCGGTGGGTCCCTATGAGGATGTCCAGCTCTCCCTTGGCAGCGGATTCCGTGACCATCTTGGCCCGCTTGGCGCTGACGAAGCGCGAAAGCATGCCCACATGAACGGGAAAGCCCTCCAGCCGCTTCAGGAAATTCTGGTAGTGCTGTTCGGCCAGGACCGTCGTCGGGCACAGGAGGGCCACCTGCTTGCCGTCCAGCACCGCCCGGAAGGCGGCCCGCATGGCCACCTCGGTCTTGCCGAAGCCTACGTCGCCGCAGACAAGGCGGTCCATGGGCTCCGGACGTTCCATGTCTTCGAGCACTTCGGAGATGGCGCGGTCCTGGTCCGGGGTTTCCTCGAAACCGAAGGTGGCCTCGAACTCCCAGTAGAGCTCATTGACCGGGCCGTAAGCATATCCCTTGGCCACCCGCCTGTAGGCGTACATCTCCACCAGATCCTGGGCGATTCGTTCTATGGCCTTCTTGGCCTTCTCCCGGCTGGTTTTCCAGCGGGAGCCGCCGAGACGGTCGAGCGAAGGTTCGGATCCTTCAGGGCCTTTGTACCGTTGCACCAGGCTCAAGCGGTCCACGGGGAGATAGAGCTTGTCGCCGCCGTCAAAGAGAAGCAGCAGGTAGTCGTTGGCCGCCTGGTCCACCGAAAGCCGTGAAAGCCCCTCGAAACGGGCCAGACCGTAATCGCGGTGGACCAGCAGATCTCCCGGATTCACGTCGTCAAAAGCGGCAAGCCCCTTGAAGCCCTTCTCCGGGCGCGGCCTGACGCTCTTTTCAGTGCCTGGCTGAAGCACGTCCTCGGGCAGGATCAGGCAGTTGTTCCAGGCGAGCTCCATGCCGCGCCTGAGCGGTGAAACTAGGGCATGCAGGCCAGGCTTGCCGGTGGCCGGTTCCTGGAGGAGCGCCAGCCCCTCGTGCTCGGCAAGCTTCAAGAACTTGCGTCTGGACTGCTGGGAATGGAAAGACAAGAGGACCTGGCGATGTTCTTCTTCCCACTGCCTCATGGCCGCCACCAAGGTGCTCCACGGGCGGCGGATCTCGTCTGGGCGCCAGAACAGATCCTGAAAATTCTCGATCTTGCGCTCCACCAGATCGACCCCGTGCTTCTCCTGGCCGATGACAAGATCCTCGAACACGAGCTGGGGCTTGCCCTGCCATGCGCGCCTGGCCATGGCTTCCGGCCAGATGACCTGATGCCGGGGCCAGACCGTGGCCTGTGTTGCGGAAAGCTTTTCGAGCTCTTTCACCCAGCCGAACTCCTGCTCTTCAAGCCGCGGGCGAAGGCTTGAAGACTGGGCCAGAACAAAAACCGCGTCCCTGGGCAGCCATTCCTCCAGGGACACCGGAGAATCGTAGTAGAGGCCCGGCCAGATGGTTCCGTCCCCCTTTATGAGCATGTCCTCCAGATAGGCCTGGGTGGCGCGGTTGATTTCGCCTGTCAGCGCAAGCTTGGCCCAAAGCGCCCTGGAACGGGTAAGATAGGGTTCCGTCAGGATGGCCGGTGCCACAGGCAGGATGGAGACCTCGCGCACCTCCGCCAGGGAGCGCTGGGAGTTCACGTCGAAGAGCCGGATGTTCTCCAGGGTGTCCCCGTAGAATTCAAGGCGAACAGGGTGGTCGTATCCCGGAGGGAAGAGGTCGAGCAGATCTCCGCGCAGGGCCAGGTCGCCAGGCTGAACCACCATGCCCACCCGCCGGTATCCCCAGGCGGATGCCTGCTCCAGGATCATTTCCGGAAGGAGGTCCTCGCCGACCTTGATCTCAAGAAAATTGTGTTCCAAGGCCTCCATGGGGGGCCATTTGGGGAGCAGATTGTCCACGGAGAGACACAGGACCTTGGGCTTTTGCGTGTTGGCGCACGCCTGCAGGAAAGCCCAACGCTTGGCCCAGGTCGCCTGGCTCGGCAGACCGGGGGGGTAGGACGGCAGGGCGGCCCAGCTTTTTTGCGCGGCCGGATCGTCCGGAGCGGGGAAAAAGAGGTGCAGAAGCGCCGTTATCTGCGAAAGATCGGCGGCACCAGGCGCGATGAGCACCACGGTCCGGCCCTTGGCCACAAGGTCGCGGCATAAGGTGACCAGACTACCCGGGCCGCTCTTATAGAGGCTTACGGACTGGGCCTTGCCAGCAAGAAGATCATGGAATGGGGGTGTAGGGGTAGCCATGGGCCTAACGGCGAAAAGCCGCCGGGCCATTGGGACCCGGCGGCGTAGGTTTCGTGCTGTACTGGTTTTCTATACGTTGGTGAGAGATACCGTTTCTTCTCGGGAAAGGAGCCTATCCAGGTCTAAGAGTATAAGCAGCCTGTCCTCCAGTTTGCCCACGCCGCTGATGTATTCGGACTCCATTCCGGAAACGACCGGCGGAGGCGGCTCCACCGTGCTCGACGGAATTCTCAGCACTTCTGAGACCGAATCCACAACAAAGCCGACAATCATATTATTGATCTCAATCACGATGATTCGCGTGTGCTTATCGTGTCCGCGCGCTGAAAGGCCGAAGCGCCGACGCAGATCGATGATGGGGATTACCTTGCCGCGCAGATTGATGACCCCCTCGACAAACTCGGGAGCGCGCGGCACCTTGGTGATCTCCATCATGCGGATGATCTCCTGCACCTTGAGAATATCGACACCGAATTCTTCCTCGCCGATGCTGAAAGTCACCAGCTGCATGAGTTCAGCGTCTTGCTTTTTTTGAGCCTCGTCCATCCTGGGTTCCTCCCGGACTGGGTTGTTACAGGCAGCCAAAAAATAACGGGACCCTTTAAGATTTATTTTCTAACAGTATTCCAGCTAACTGGCAACCACCATTTGGCGCCAAGCGCCCCATAGCAACGTTGATATCAGACACTTGAAAAAAATCCATGGTTGTTTAATGATAAGGTGTCGGTCACGTCCGACGGAGGCATTCGAGAAATTATGGGACAGTATTTTCCTGAAAGCGATCAGTACCCCCTGGAAGAGCAGGTAAAGACCCTCGCCGACGACGAGTTGCTCGACTTTTGGGAAGAAGCGCAACTTTTGGACAGGCCATTTTCCGAAGAAAACACTCCAGCTCCAACTACCCCGTTGGAATACGAACGCATTATTCTACAGGAGCTCATGCTTCGCTCCTGCATGCGCGGGGCAGGCACAGACGGCCTTCGCTGAAGTTTTTCCAACCACATGATTGTGACGGAAAGCCTGCCATGCGGGCTTCTTTTTTTGGCACACCGCCACTGAAACCAGGCAAGACCGCCAAGCGTAGCTCCGTTGCTTGACAGCGCCCCACGCCGGGCCTATTTGCTTTCCAGGCAAATGATAATGAATTTCAAAATTAACATCCTCCCTATACCCTGTACCGCATTTGACCCGGCATCAGCGGCACCAGGATGCGCATCGCCCTGCTCTTCCGGGCCCCACAGAGCCTTTTCGGTTTGACTTAAGGGACACTCTCCATGCCACAGATAGCCTTCCTCATCTCCCAGATGGATTGCCAGGAGGAGATCGCCACGCTTAAAAGCGCCCTTCTGCCGTTGGTGCACGATGAAAAGCGGCTCGCCTTCGACCTCATTTCCAGAAAACTCACTGTGAACACCACCGGCCTTACGATCGGGGCAATAGATATCATCACAGCCGTGGCTCACACAGGAATGGAAGCCACCGTGCACACTGCCCCCCTCGACGGATGCTCCTGCTGTGGAGGGTCCTGTTCTTCCAACAATGCTTCGGAGTCATTTCTTAAACGCCATGGGCGTGCCCTTTTATGCGCCACAAGCGGCACGGCCTGGCTTATGGGCCTGGCAACGGCCATAGGGGAACATGGAACGTTTTCAGGCGCTTTCAGCCATGATGCATCCGTGCCACTTGCCGCCGTGGCCTTTTGGATTTTCGGCGCGGCGGCCGGAATGTGGCATGTGCTGCCAAGGGCTCTCATCTCCGCCAGGACTTTGCGCCCGGACATGAACCTGCTCATGGTGCTCGCCGCCACCGGCGCCATGGCCATAGGGGACTATTCCGAGGGGGCGTCCGTGGCCTTTTTGTTCTCCCTGGCCAACCAGCTTGAATCATGGAGCATGGGAAGGGCCAGGAAGGCCATCCAGGCGCTCATGGACATCACCCCGACCACAGCGCTGGTTCTAAAACCCGGCGCGCTCGCGCCGCACCCCACTCCGGTTGAAAAGGTTCCGGCCGGCTCCAGGATTCTGGTACGCCCTGGCGACAGCATTCCTCTGGACGGGCTCGTTGTGGCCGGCAGTTCCTCCGTGGACCAGTCTCCCATCACCGGTGAGTCCATGCCCGTGCCCAAAGCCGCTGGTGACACCGTGTACGCCGGGACCATTAACGCCGAAGGGGCGATGGAGATCAGAACCACAGCGGCAGCCTCGGACTCGGCCCTTTCCAGGATCATGCACATGGTGGAGGAGGCCCAGTCCAAACGGGCCAAGGCCGTGCAATGGGTGGACAAGTTCGCGACCGTTTACACGCCGGCGATGATGGGCCTCTCCATCCTGGTGGCCTTGGCGCCTCCGCTTTTCGCGGGCGGGGAATGGACCCAATGGTTCTACCAGGCCTTGGTGGTGCTGGTGATATCCTGCCCGTGCGCCCTGGTGATCTCCACTCCAGTGAGTGTGGTGGCCGGGTTGGCCTCGGCCGCCCGCAACGGCGTTCTCATCAAGGGTGGAGCGTATCTGGAGGCCGCCGCATCCATTACGGCTGTCGCTCTGGACAAAACCGGAACACTTACAAAGGGCAAGCCCGCAGTCACCCAGATCGACGTCTGCGCCGGCACAGCAACTGTAGAGCTTCTCGCAACGGCCGCGTCGCTCGAATCGCGCAGCAGCCATCCCGTGGCCCGGGCCATACTCGACCATGCCCAGGCGGCAGGCCTTCACCTCCCAACAGTGGAAGACGTTCTGGAGCATCCGGGACGGGGCGCCCAGGGGCGCATCGAAGGAAAATTGTTCTTCGTCGGCAACGAACGTTTGCTTGGCGAGCAGGCACCGGCGCTTTTGACCCAGGAACTGCGGGAGCGTTTTCTGGGTGCCCATGCCGAAGCGTCCACCGTGGTCGCCGTCTGGAACGGGTCGAAAGTTCTCGGCACGCTCACACTCAAGGACACTGTGAGGCCGGAAGCGCAAGGGGCTGTCGAATCGCTCAGACAGCTCGGCATGGCGGAAATGGTGATGCTCTCCGGCGACAACGAGCAGACCGCGAGTCTCATCGCCCGACAGGCAGGGGTGACCGGCTACCGGGCCAATCTCCTGCCCGAAGACAAGACCGCTATCGTGACGGATATGGTGGCGCGCGGCACTCGTGTGGCCATGGTGGGAGACGGAGTGAACGATGCCCCCGCCCTGGCCGCCTCGAGCCTGGGCATCGCCATGGGGGGCATCGGTACCGGCGCGGCCATAGAGACGGCCGACGTGGCCCTGATGTCCGACGACCTCTCCAAGCTCCCCTGGCTGATCAGGCATTCCAGGAGGACCGTGGGGATAATTAAACAGAACATCGGCTTCGCCCTGGGCTTGAAGGCCGTCTTCCTCATTCTTGCCTTTTTCCAGGTCGCCACGCTCTGGGCCGCCATCGCCGCCGACATGGGGGCCTCCTTGGCCGTCATCTTCAACGGCCTTCGCCTGCTGCGCATACGGAAATAACGTCACCCGCCAGGAAGGAACACCCGTTGGAATGCAAAAACCCGGCGCGGGCCGGGTTTTCATCGTTGAATCGCCCTTTTGGTGAGGGCTTAATGAACTCGTCTCGCAGGATCAGCTAGGCTTGCGGCAGACCAGCACCCCCGACCCTATGGGCACGATAACGCTGTCCATGCGGGTGTCGTGGGGGATCTTGGCCAAAAAATCCTCGATCTGGTGCTTGTGGCTTATGACATTGTCCGCGCAGAGGATGCTGCCGGGGACCATGCGTTCCAGGATGAGCTCGTAGCAGGCCTCCAGGATGGAACGCTCCGCGTCCAGAAAGGCGAAGGCGATCGTATTGCGCTTTTTCAGTTCGGCCAGAGCGTCCGCCTTCTTGAGCTCCACCAGGGATTCAATCCCGGCCAGACGCAAGGTTTCGCGGGCCATGGCCGCTTTTTCCTCCGAAAGCTCGAATGTGGTCAGCTTTCGCCCTCTGGCTCTACAGGCAAGCGAAATCCACATGGCCGAATACCCGGCTCCGGAGCCCACCTCCACCCACTCGCCGTCTGGTGCCGACCCGGCCATTATGGCCAGGAACTTTCCGGTGTCCGGCGGGATCTGGCGCAGACGCTGCGCATGGGGGGTGCCGTCGGTGCGGTCCGCCGCGTCCCGGGCCTCGAGCACGCGCATCCGCTCAACCATTGCCGGGGCAAGATCATGAAACATGCCGACTCCTTCTCAAGGGCGGGTACATGTTCGAAGAAGCCCCCTTCCTGAACGGGGCGGCTTCTTCCGGGCGTTCGTTTTTCTACAATCCCTCAGGAAAAATGAAAAGCCGGGAGGACTTACATCCTCCCGGCCAATACGCGAACGGCTCGCTGTGGCTCTGCTACAGGTTTTTCTGGAGCAGTTCGCCAAAGGCGGTGCAGCCCAGGGTGGTGCTGCCGGGAATCTGGTTGGCCAGGTCCACGGTGACCTTCTTGGCGCTGATGGCCTTGTCCATGGCGTCGTGGATGCTCTTGGCGGCCTCGAACCATCCCAGATGTTCGAGCAGCATGGCGCCGCAGAGAACCAGGCTGCCCGGATTGGCCTTGTCCATGCCCGCAATGGTGGGGGCTGTTCCGTGTGTGGCCTCGTAGAAGGCCAGCTTCTCGCTCATGTTCACGCCGGGAGCTAGGCCCAGACCGCCGACCTGGGCGGCCAACGCATCGGAGAGGTAGTCGCCGTTTAGGTTGGTGGTGGCGATCACCGAATACTGCTCTGGGCGGATGAGCACTTCCTGGAACATGGCGTCCGCGATGCGGTCCTTAATGATCACCGCTTTCTTGCCGCCGTCCTTGGCCTCCTGCTCGGTCATCACCTGGGAGGAGAACTCCTCGGCGGCCAGCTCGTAGCCCCAGGCCCTGAAGCCTCCCTCGGTGAACTTCATGATGTTGCCCTTGTGCACCAGGGTGACGCTGGACTTTTTCTGGGAGATGGCGTGCTCGATGGCCTTCTTGATCAAACGCTTTGAGCCTTTGGGGGTCATGGGTTTGATGCCCACGCCCGCGGTTTCGTCCACGTTCTTGCCCAGGGTGCGCAGAAACTCGATGAGGCGTTTGGCCTCGGGAGTTCCGGAGGCCCATTCGATGCCTGCGTAGACGTCTTCGGTGTTCTCGCGGAACACGATCATGTCCACCAGGTCGGGGCGTTTCACCGGGGATTCGATGCCTTGGAAATATTTGATGGGCCGGATGCAGGCGTAGAGGTCCAGCACCTGGCGCATGGTGACGTTCAAGCTGCGGATACCGCCGCCCACCGGAGTGCCCAGGGGCCCCTTCATGGCAAGCTCGGCCTTGGCCAGGGTGTCCAGGGTTTCCTGGGGCAGGTAGTTACCGGTCTCCTTGAAGGCCTTCTCGCCTGCCAGGAGTTCCTTCCAGTCGAGCTTGCGGGAATCGCCGTAGGCCTTGGCCACAGCGGCGTCGATAACGGGCCGGGCGGCTGCGAAGACCTCGGGGCCGATGCCGTCGCCAACAATGTAATGGACGGTTTTGTTCATTCTGCGCTCCTGGGATATGTGTGGGAGAGAAAGCGCTTACGGGCTCCGGGGAGGTGCTGTCAACCGCGCGGATGGGTATGCCGGATCATGATCAGGAAGTCGGTTAAGACAGAATGGCCGGGATCACCGGGCGGACAGGGCGAGCCAGTCTCCGTCCGGGACTTCCTCGGCCAGGGGGGTGCCGTAGTAAAGGTACATCCAGCAGACTATCCGCCCTCCCGCGTCCAGCTCGATGTCCACAGGCTCGCGCCGGTAGCCGCGCGCCCGTCCGGTATGCCCCTCAAGTTCGTCCACTGCCGCGACGACCTCGCGGGAACGTATCGCAAACACGTCGCCCCGGATGCGCGTCGAAGCCGGACAGCGAAGAACGAAGGGATATCCGGAAGCCAGCATGGTGTAACGTTCCACCGTCCGTCCAAGGCCCACATGAGTAACGCCCTTCGCGTCGTGAAGAAGCGCGAAATAGTTGTGCTGGCCCGGGCGCAGGGTGCCGTAGAAAAAGAAATGCTCCTTGCTCATGGCGGCAAGGTTACGGGAACGGGCTTTCCCGTCAAGAGACTGAGAGACCCCGTACAAGGCGATAAAAGCAAAACCGGCCAGGTGTGTGCTCCTGACCGGTTCGTGATGGGGTATTCCCCTTGTTCTCAGTGGCGCGAGGGACGGGACTTGAACCCGCGACCTCCGACGTGACAGGCCGGCGTTCTAACCAACTGAACTACCCCCGCGCATGCCCGAGACGCTGCCTGGCCCAAAAGACCGGAACACCGTCACGGGGAAGCGTCGTTTATACGCGCCCACGGGAAAGGTCAAGGGGGCTCGTGCCGTTTTGCGGAAAAGACGGAATTCTCGTGACGAGTCATTGTCGGGCACATCCTGAAGTATGCGCCCTGCGGTGCCATTGAGCACAACTCGGTCCATCTTGAATGCGAACAGGGAGACCAGGCTGAAGGAGTCAGACCATTCCGGACAACACACATGGTATGTGGAGAATAAAAAAAGAGCCCGGAGAGTATCCGGGCTCGGGCGAGCAGTGGCGCGAGAGACGGGACTTGAACCCGCGACCTCCGACGTGACAGGCCGGCGTTCTAACCAACTGAACTACTCCCGCGCATACGTGGTAGGCGGAACAGGGCTCGAACCTGTGACCCCCGGCTTGTAAGGCCGGTGCTCTTCCAACTGAGCTACCCGCCCGCCCTCACGAGGAACAGACGTCTATAATTGAGCGAAAAAAAGGTCAACCTTTTTTTCCGTATCTTCTAATAACGCCCGCTGAACTTGGGCCTGTCGTGGTTGATCGATTCCCACCAGGCCGCGGTTACTCCCCATACCGAATTGGCGATGAGCACATACACTGGGGTCATGGCCCCAAGGGACAGGCCGAACATGCCCTTGCCAAGCATCTCCGGGAAAACCCACAACAACTGCACCAGGCTTGGCGCCATTCCGAAAAGAATCCCCCTGAAAATGATGGAACGCCCAAAAATCGGGAGAAGAAACAAAAGCCCCCATATGCCGCCCCACACCAAGCGTTGATACAGCCATGGCGGCGACCATGCAGGGGCGATATTCACCCCCATGGCAGCACTCAAGCCCAAATACCCAGCTCCCCAAAGGAAAATACTGTTCGCCAGACCGCCGACGATGCCGGCGGCAAAGCAGACGCTCAATTCCCGAAACAACACTACCATCCGGGACTCCTTTGCGATTTGGAATGTTCAACGCCTATCGGACTAGTACAGCCAAAATGATGATTTTGAGACTGTAACAATTGTAACAATTGACTCCGCATTGCCACAGAAAGATGCTTGTTGTATAGATGCGTCGTCTGTGCCGGATTCAACCGGCTGGTTACCTGGAGACCTCCATGCTTCTCATCGTTCTTACAATACTGCTTGGCACAGGAGTATTCATTTCCGGGCTGACCTACGCGTTCTATTGGTATGAAGCGGCCTGCAACCCGCATCCATCCCACAGCACAACGTGCCAAGGACCTCGCGGGCTCTTCTGGTGCGTCATGGTAGGGTTCTTGTCGAGCGTTTCCAGCCAGCTCATGGTCTATGTGACCTACCCTATCGGATTCGCCAAACGGCTCTGGAAGCCCTCCCCGTCGCCAAGCTGCGTCCGTCCGCCGGTGCTCCTGGTGCATGGGCTCTACCACAATGCCTCGGCCTGGTATCTCTACAAATGGTGGCTCAGACGCTCAGGCTATGAAAAAGTATTCTGCCTAAGCTACAACACCCTCAAATACGACTTCTGGCAGCTGACCGAGCAACTCAAAGATGTTGTCCGGGAAGCGGCTGATTTATGCGGCAAGGAACCCATCATCCTCATGGGACACAGCCTTGGGGGGCTGCTGGCCCGCGCGGCCATTGCCGACCCGCAAACCGCCGAGCTCGTTCGGGCAACCATACTCCTTGGCACGCCCAACCAAGGCAGCAAGCTGGCGGCCCTGGCCGCCGGAAAACTCGGGCGGAGCATTCACCACAACGGAGCCCTTGTCCAGCGCATCAATTCCCTTTCGTCCCCGAAGACCATGCCCAAGCTCAATCTTTTTTCACCGCTGGACAACATGGTTCTGCCCACTTCCTCCCTGGAGGTTCCAGAGGAGGGCTGGATCCAGGCACAAACAGCGCCTATAAGCCACATCAGCATGCTCTACCACCTGCCCACCGTCAGGCTGGTCATGGAGTTCCTGGACGAATTCGTTCCCGGGTGCGAGGCGGGCTCTTCCCTGAGCGGGAAACCACTCCAGGGCCAGTCCGCCGGAGCTTGATATCTTGGCTCGCCTTGGTCTACCAAGAACCACGGCGATACAAACCATGAAATTTTTCTCCACTGCCGCCTTCACGGTTCTTCTTCTCATCGCAAGCCTTGCCCACGGCCAGGTGGAAGTGAAGAAGAAAATCCTCTATCTGAGTTCCTACCACAACGGATACGCGTGGTCCGACCAGATTCTCGAAGGCATGCGCTCAGCCCTGGACAAGTCCACGCTGCCCTATGATCTGCAGATAGAATACATGGATTCCAAGCGGTTCGCGGAACCGAACATGGATGCCGTCCTTGAGAGGCTCTTCAAGGAAAAATACCGCAACCCCAGCTTTGATGCCATCATCGTTTCCGACGATTTCGCCTTCCAGTTCATCCTGAAATACCAAAAGTCGCTCTTCCCGGACACCCCGGTGATCTTCTGCGGCGTCAACGACTTCGACCCCGCCATGCTCTCTGGCCACAAGAACATGACCGGCGTGGTGGAGGTCCCCGACTTCGAGACGAACATCCGCCTGTCGCTTTTGCTTTCTCCCGAAGCCACCCGGATGGTGGTCATAGCCGATTACTCCCTGACAGGACTGGCCATCCGCAAACAGGTGCGCAAAGCTGCGGCCAAATTCCGCAACCAGGTCACGTTTGAGTACTGGGATGTCAAAACTCTTCCTGAACTCTTCGAGAAAACCAGCAACCTTACTGAAAAAGACATCATCTTTCTTATTCCCATCTACCTCGGGACGGAAAAGCAGGTCTACTCCGTGGAGGAAGTGTGTGAAATACTTTCAAAACGGCTGCCGGTGCCCATTTACAGTGCATGGAGGTTCATGCTCGGCTACGGCATCGTGGGCGGCAAGCTCCACTCGGGCCAGGGGGAAGGCGCCCTGGCGGCCAAGATGGCCCTGCGGGTGATGTCCGGGGAGTCGATTTCGCAAATTCCGGTCGTGGACAAATTCGACGACCCCTATCTCTTCGACTATGTCGTGCTCAAGCGCTTCGGCATCTCTGAAGACAAATTGCCCATGGGCTCGACGCTCATCAACGAGCCCCTCTCCTTTTACACAATCAACAAGCAGATCGTTTGGATCAGCCTGTCCGGTTTCTTCCTGCTGGTTTTCGTGCTGGTGCTCCTGGCCACGTCCATCGTCCAGAAACGCTCTGTTGAGATGCAGATAAAAAACCAGTTGTCCTTTCTCTCCATCCTTATGGACACGATCCCCCTTCCGCTCTCCTACAAGAGCACGGACGGGCGCTTTCTGGGATGCAACCTGGCCTTCGAAAAATGGTTCGGAGTCAACCGGGAGGACCTGCTGGACAATCCCAGCCATCCCCTTGCCAAACGTTTCGACGCGGCGGAACGGCACCTTCTGGCCACTCCAGGGGTGTTGAGCTTTGAAACGGACATGCTCGATTCAATGGGAAACACCCACGGCGTCATCGTGAGCAAGGCCACGTACAAGGACGCCAAGGGTGAAACCGCTGGCGTGGTGGAAGCCCTCCAGGACATCACCCTGCGCCGCGAGGCCGAGAAGGCGCTCAGGCGTTCCCAGGCAATGCTTCAGACCGTTCTCAACAACATTCCCCAGCTTGTTTACTGGAAGGACAAAGACCTCAACTACCTTGGCGTAAACAAGTCCTTTTTGGATTTCTTTGGGCTCGAAAGTCCGGAACAGATCGTCGGGCAAGGCGTTTCCGCCCTCCTGCCAGCGGCGGAAACTTCGTCCGCCGAGGCGGTGAACCGCCGCGTGCTCACTTCGGGTCATTCGGTGCACAGGCGCGAATGGACCCTGAACCTTCCGGAGCGCGACCCCGTCAGCCTGGAGATGACCATCGTGCCCCTGCATGACGACGCCGGAGAGATCGTCGGCGTTCTGGGCACGGCCGAAGACGTGACCGTCAAGATGAGCCTGGAGCGCCAGCTTCTCCAATCGCAAAAGATGGAGGCCATCGGTGCCCTTGCCGGCGGCATCGCCCACGATTTCAACAACATCCTCACGTCCATCATTAATTCCACCGAGCTGGCCCTCATGGACCTGCCCGAGGATTCCGACACCGCCCTCGACCTTGAACGCACTTTGAAGGCCGCGCGGCGGGGCTCGCGCCTGGTGCAGCAGATTCTGGCCTTCAGCCGTCCCTCCCAGGAAGGCTTCGCTCCCACGGACATGGCCGAGGTGGCCCATGAGGCCCTGGCCATCTTCGCAGCCACCCTGCCGCGCAACATCACCTTGAGCGAACGCATTGACGCCCATCCGGCCATTGCCTTCGCCGACCCCACCCAGGTCCACCAGATCGTCATGAACCTCTGCGCCAACGCCTACCAGGCCATGCGGGACAAAGGCGGGCACATGTCCCTGGAACTGACCGAAGTTGACCTGGACGAGAATCAGGCGGACATGATCAACGTCCCCATCGGCCGTTACCTCAAGCTTTCCGTTACCGACTCAGGCCCGGGCATCCCGCCTGACATCATGGACCGCATTTTCGACCCGTTCTTCACCACCAAGTCCAAGGGAGAAGGCACGGGCCTTGGCTTGGCCGTGGTGCACGGCATCGTGAAATCCCACAGGGGGGGACTCCGGGTGGTGAGCCAGCCGGGTCAACGCACCAGTTTCGAGATTTATCTCCCCAAGCTGGCTGACTTCGACTCGGATTCCCCCAAGGCCGTCCCGGCAGCCGGCCCCGTACGCCAGGGGCACGAACACGTTCTCTTCGTGGAGGACGACGAGGACCAGCTCAAGGTCATCCCCAGGGTCCTTCAGCTTATGGGCTATACGGTGACGGCCGTGAACGGAGCGGCGGACGCCCTTGAATACCTGGCGAAAAGCCCGGGGCTCGTTGAAATCGTGGTCACGGATTATGACATGCCCGGCCTGTCCGGAGTGGAACTGGCCGAACGCTTGAACCGGCTGGCCCCCAGCCTGCCTGTCATACTGGTTTCCGGGCGGCGTAGCGCCTTGACTGCGGCCGAACTGGCGGGCAACATCAGGACTGTTGTGCTCAAACCCTACAACGGCGACGACCTGGCCAGGGCCATCGGCCAGGTTCTGGACACCGGACAGTAAGAATGGCGACAATTCTCGTAATCGATGACGACCAGGAAATCCGCGACACCTTTCAAAGCCTTTCCCGGCGCATGCGCTTCAATTTTCTTGGAGCCGGCACCCTGGCGGAAGGCCTCGGCCTGGTCCGCTCGGAAGAAGTGGATGTGGTGCTTTTGGACATTCGCCTGCCCGACGGCAACGGGCTCGACGCCCTTGCGGACATTCGGCGCGGCGACAATCCTCCCGAGGTGATCATCCTGACCGGCCTGGGCGATCCGGACGGCGCTGAAATGGCCATCTCCGGAGGCGCCTGGGACTACCTGGTCAAGCCCGCACCCATCAAGCAGACCATGCTCTCGCTCAACAGGGCGCTCAAGTACCACAAGGAAAAAGCCCAGGAAGTTTCCACCGTGGCCTTGAGGCGCGAATCCATCATCGGAAGCAGCCCCAAGATGGAGGCCTGCCTGGACCTGGTGGCCCAGGCTTCACGCCTTACCGGACCGGTGCTCATCTCCGGCGAGACCGGAACCGGCAAGGAGCTCATGGCCCGCACCATCCACCTGAATTCACCCAGGTCTTTGGGCGAATTCGTGGCCGTGGACTGCGCCTCGCTCACGGAAACCCTGCTGGAGAGCACCCTTTTCGGGCACCGCAAGGGCTCCTTCACCGGCGCGGACCAGGATCGCCCGGGCCTGGTGAAGCTGGCCGACGGAGGCACCCTGTTCCTGGACGAAGTGGGCGAGATGCCCATGGGCATTCAGAAGGCTTTTTTGCGCGTTCTCCAGGAGAAACGCTTCCGCCCAGTGGGGGCGAGCATCGAGGTGCAGAGCGACTTCCGACTGATCGCCGCCACCAACCGCGATCTGGAGGACATGGCCGCCCGGGGCGAATTCCGTCAGGACCTGCTCTTTCGGCTGAAAACCTTTGTCATCGATTTGCCTCCTCTGCGAGAGCGGCGCGAGGACATCAAGCTTCTCACTCTAAGCCAGCTGGACGCCCTGTGCCAGCGTTTCGGCCTGCCCACCAAGGGCGTGGGCACGGACTTCTCGGACATGCTCATGGCCTATTCCTGGCCTGGCAACGTCCGGCAGCTCTTCGGCGTGCTGGAGAGGGCCCTGGCCGCCGCCGGGATGGAGCCCACCCTCTATGCCAAGCACCTGCCCCCGGAAGTGCGCCTTGAAGTGATGAAGGCCAACATCGAGCGCGGCCGCAGGGACGACAAACCGGCTCCCTTGGCGGACCCACCAGTCCAGGCGCTGCTTCCGGGCGCGCTGCCTACGCTCAAGGCCTTCAAGGAGGCCAAGGAGCGTGAATATCTTGATGCGCTTTTGGCCGATACCGGGGGCGACCTGCTGGTGATGCTGGAGACGTCGGGATTGTCGAGGTCGCATCTGTACGCGTTGCTGAAAAAGCATGAGATGACGCTGTAAATCGAAAATGTCACCTCCTCCATTGAGGTAGCTCCCCCACCTGTTTTCCAGATCCTGTCCGTTCCAGCGGTATGGCGGAATTGCATGGCATCATGCTCCGCCCTCTCATCGTGCCGTTCCTGATCCGGCATCTTCGGTTCCTTTGCGTCCGAAAACCCGGACAATCCTTTTCCATCCGGAATTCCGGACAGGCGTCTCTGCCACCAAAAAGCTACAAAAACGTCGCCATACCACTGTTTTAACAGGGCATGCGTTCATTTCCGGGTTTTTGGACGTTTCCAAGTCTAAGTCCCCCTCACCAGCCCAGTCCACTGAAATGATTGAAAATAACTTCGTGACGTTTCTTGGCACGATTGTTGTTTAGGGTTAGCGACCGCATTCCTCCTTGACCGGGGAGGATTACACAAACTTTCAAATTTACTGGGAGAAAAAAAGAATGGTCAGCCAGTCCATTAAACAGGCCTTCGCGAGCGTGGTCGGCAACGACAACGTCATGGACGCAGAGGCAGACAAGCATTCGTATTCGTACGACGCCGCCGTGCTCGACCCCGTGCTTCCTTCCCTGGTGGTGCGCCCCACCACCATGGAAGCCGTGGGCAAAGTTGTGAAGCTGTGCAACGATAACGGTCTGCCCATCACCGTTCGAGGCGCCGGCACCAATCTCTCTGGCGGAACCATTCCCTCCAAGGGCGGCATAGTCCTTTTGACCAACGCCCTGGATCAGATCATCGAAATCAACGAAGAAGACATGTACGCCGTGGTCCAGACCGGCGTCATCACCGCAAAGTTCGCCAACGCCGTGGCCGCTAAGGGCCTCTTCTACCCCCCCGACCCGGGCAGCCAGGCCGCTTCCACCCTGGGCGGCAACGTGGCCGAGAACGCCGGTGGCCTGCGCGGCCTGAAGTACGGCGTCACCAAGGACTACGTCATGGGCGTCAACTTCTTCGACGTCGACGGCAACTACTGCAAGTCCGGCTCGAAGACGGTCAAGTGCGTCACCGGGCTCAACATCCCCCAGCTCATGGTGGGCTCCGAGGGCACCCTGGCCGTGATGAGCGAATTCATCCTGAAGCTTGTGCCCCCGCCGCAGGCCTCCAAAGCCATGATGGCCATCTTCCCCGACATCATGACAGCTTCGCGCAGCGTGTCCGCCATCATCGCCAACAAGGTGGTGCCGTGCACCCTGGAATTCATGGACAACTTCACCATCGGCGCGGTTGAAGGCTTCGCCAAGGTCGGCCTGCCCACGGACGCCGGGTCTCTTCTGCTCATCGAGGTGGACGGACATCCCGGCCAGGTGGCCGAGGAAGCCGAAAAGGTGGAGAAGATCTGCCAGGAGAACGGCTGCACCCGCCTGCAGGTGGCCAAGGACGCCGTGGAACGCAACAAGGTGTGGGAAGCCCGCCGCGCAGCCTTGTCTTCGCTCGCGCGCCTTCGCCCCACCACCGTTCTGGAAGACGCCACCGTGCCCCGCTCCAAGATTCCTGCCATGATGGAAGCCCTGGACAAGATCGCCAAGGAGTACAAGCTCACCATCGGCACCTTCGGCCATGCTGGCGACGGCAACCTGCACCCCACCATCCTGTGCGACCGCCGCGACACGGAAGAGTTCCACCGCGTCGAGAAGGGCGTGGACGCCATCTTCGCGGCCGCGCTTGAGCTGGGCGGCACCCTTTCCGGCGAGCACGGCATTGGCCTGGCCAAGTCCAAGTACATGGAGCTTGAGACCAACAAGGCCAGCGTCCTCTTCTCCAAGCGCTTAAAGAAGGCCCTGGACCCCAACAACATCCTCAATCCTGGCAAGATCCTGGGGGACTAGAACCATGGCCGACTTAAACCAGATGCTCAAGATGCTGGGGGAGCTTGACGACCAGCTCGTCAACTGCATGCGCTGCGGCATGTGCCAGAGTGTATGCCCCCTGTTCGCGGAGACTGGCCGCGAATCGGACGTGGCCCGCGGCAAAATCGCGCTTTTGGAGTTCTTGAGCCACGAGATGCTAAAGGACGCCAAGGCCGTCAAAGACCGCCTGGACAAGTGCCTGCTGTGCGGCTCCTGCGCCGCGGCCTGCCCTTCGGGCGTGAAAGTTGTGGACATCTTCTTGAAGGCCAGGGCCATCATCACCGCGTACATCGGGCTTTCCCCCGTGAAGAAGGCTATCTTCAGGGGCATGCTCACCAAACCGGCCCTCTTCAACAATCTCCTGGCCCTTGGCACCAAGTTCCAGGGGTTCTTCACTTCGCCGGTGAACGACATCATCGGCTCTTCCTGTTCCAAGCTGTTGTCGCCGCTTCTGGGAGACAGGCACCTGCTCTCCCTGGCGGATAAGCCTCTTCGGAGCATCGGCAATTTGAACACCGCTCCGGGCAAGAGCGGCCTGAAGGTGGCCTTCTTCTACGGCTGCGTGGTGGACAAGATGTTCACCGGCGTGGGCGAGGCCATTCTCAAGGTGTTCAAGCATCACGGCGTGGGCGTCTACATGCCCATCGACCAGGTCTGTTGCGGCGTTCCCTCCCTGGCCTCGGGCGACATGAAAAGCTTCGAGGACCTGGTACGGATGAACCTCAAGCTCTTCGGAAAGGGTGATTTCGACTACATCATCACCCCTTGCGGCACCTGCACGTCGGCTTTCCACCACGTGTGGCCGCTCATGGGCACGGGGCTCTCCCAGGCGGAGCGCGACCAGATCGAGATGCTCGCCGGAAAGGCCATGGACATAAACGCCTTTATCGTGGATATATTGGGCGTTTCCGTGGTTGAACCGGCGGCCGGCGCCAAGAAGGTTACGATCCATGATCCCTGCCACCTCAAGAAAAGCTTGGGGGTGTCCGGGCAGGTGAGGACCGTACTGAAGGCCAATCCTAACCTGAACGTGGTTGAGATGAGCGGGTCGGACGTCTGCTGCGGCTGCGGCGGATCGTTCAACCTGCAGCACTACTCCGTCTCCACCAAGATCGGGAAGAAGAAGCGCGACAGCATCGCGGCCACGGGGGCGGACATCGTCGCCGCGGGCTGCCCGGCCTGCATGATGCAGATTGCGGACATGATGTCCCAGGCCGGAGACCGCGTCGCTATCAAGCACCCTGTGGAGCTGTATGCCCAGACCCTTGGGTAGAATTCAACCAACCCTTTGAAGAGGAGGCAATGATGAGCGCCTGGACCCAAATCTATGACCCCATAAGCCAAAGCATTTTGCTTTCGGCTCTCGTGGCGGGCATTCCCATTTACATTTTGTTCTACATGCTCGCCATCCAACGCGCCAAGGGCCACGTGGCCGGCGCCGTCGCCAGCTTGGCGGCCCTGGTGTTGGGCATCGTGTTCTGGGGCATTCCCACGTCCACCGCCATCGGCTCCTACACCTACGGCTTTGTCTACGGCCTGTTCCCCATCGTGTGGATCGTCATCACGGCCATCTGGGTCTACAACATGACCGTTGAATCCGGCGAGTTCGAGATCATCAAGAGCTCCCTGGCCAGCATCACCGACGACCGCCGCCTCCAGGCCGTGTTCATCGGCTTCGCCTTCGGCTCCTTCATCGAAGGCACCGCCGGCTTCGGCACCCCGGTGGCCATCACCGCCGCCATGCTGGTGGGCCTTGGCTTCAACCCCCTGTACGCCGCGGGCATCTGCCTCATAGCCAACACGGCTCCCGTGGCCTTCGGCGCGGTTGGTATCCCCATCACCGCCCTGGCCGGCGCCACCAAGCTGAACGAGATGCAGATCTCCCAGATCGTCGGCCGCCAGCTGCCCTTCCTGGCAGTGATCGTGCCCATCTGGCTGTCTGTCACCATGTGCGGCTTCAAGCGCTCCCTGGAAGTCCTGCCCGCCCTGCTGGTGGCTGGTGTGGCTTTCGCCGGCACCCAGTTCCTGATGTCCAACTTCCACGGCCCCACCCTGCCCGACATCCTCTCCGCCATCGTGACCATCGTGGCCCTGTGGGGATTCCTGCGTGTGTGGAAGCCCAAGACCGTGTTCCACTTCCCCGACGAGCCCCCGTCCACCGGCGTGGTCTCCTGCAACTACTCGGCTGGCGAGATCATCCGCGCCTGGATGCCCTACATCATCCTGGCCGTGCTGGTTCTGATCCAGGGCTGGCCCTCCATTAAGCCCAACCTGGCCAAGGCTGTCAGCATCGACATCCCCTGGCCCATGTACCACAACATGGTTGCCAAGATGGTCGGCGACAAGGCCGTGGCCCAGGCCGTGGTCTACAAGTTCCAGCCCCTGGCCGCCGCCGGTACCGCCATTCTGCTGTCCGGCATCCTGGCCCTGTTCATCATGCCCAACTACGGCGTTGGCAAATCCATCGGCTGCTTCGGCAGGACCATCGTCCAGCTGCGCTGGCCCATCGTGTCCATCGGCAACATCGTCGGCCTGGCCTTCATCATGAACGCCAACGGCATGTCCACCTCCATGGGTCTTGCCCTGGCCGGCACCGGCGTCCTGTTCCCGTTCTTCGCCCCGATCCTGGGCTGGTTGGGCGTGTTCCTGACCGGTTCGGACACCTCCTCCAACCTGCTCTTCGGCAACCTGCAGAAGACCACCGCCCAGGCCATTGGCGTCAGCCCCGAGCTGTGCGCCGCGGCCAACACCTCCGGCGGTGTTACCGGCAAGATGATCTCGCCCCAGTCCATCTCCGTGGCCGTGGCCGCTACCGGCCTGGTCGGAAAGGACGGCGACATCTTCCGCTTCACCCTGTGGCACTCCGTGGCCATGCTGCTCTTCATCTCCGTCATGACCATGCTCATGGCCTATCCGCTCAAGTGGATGCTGCCTATCTAGAGAGCAGTCCGTTACCTGTATTGTCTAGGGGGGCCATTCGGCCCCCCTTCTTTGATCTTGCCTTTCGTCCGGGTTTATTTCAGATAGAGAAAGTCGTACCTCCATTACACTCTGCATCCAGGAGGGCCTGTCCATGTCCGCCACTGCCACACGTTCCAATGTCTTCACCCTCTTTTTCCGGCGTTTCTCCATTTCCTGGAGATTCGCGCTGCTGCTCATCCTCTTTTCCGTATTCGTGGGAGGCGTGGTCACCGTCTTTTATCTCGGACTCAAGCAGGTTCTCGACCACAACGTCCAGGCAGCTCAGAACATCATGCTGGCCGGCCAGAAAGAAAAGCTGGCCATTGCCTCGGACTCTCTGGCCTTCTCCATAGCCGAAGCCATCAAGGACGAAACCGACACGGCGAAAAAAATAGACCTGATCAGAAAGATGGTCGACCCTATCAGGTTCGAGGACGACAAGTCCGGCTATTATTTCGTCTACGAGAACACCACCAACGTGGCCCTGCCCATCCGCAAGGAGAGCCAGGGCAAGGACCTGGCCGAAACCAAGGACAAGAACGGAGTCTTCTTCGTACGCGAACTGATGAACAGGGCCAAGGCTGGCGGTGGCTTCGTGGAATACATTTTCCCGAAACCCAACCAGGGGGACCAGCCCAAACTTGCCTATTCCAAAATGATTCCGGGAACGAACATGTGGATCGGCACCGGGGTCTACATTGACAACATCGACAAGGAAAAGGCCAAGATTCGTACTGAAAGTGAAGAGCGCATCCGCACCATTCTCACACAAATTTTCACCGGAATCGGCATCAGCCTCGTGCTTCTTATTTTCCTAAGCGCCCTCATCATCACGACCATCTCCGGCCCCATCCGGGAAGCCACCGACGCCGCCATACGCTGCGCCAAGGGCGACCTGGATATCAAGCTTGATGCTCAGGGCAACGACGAAGCGGCCCGTATGCAGGCCGCCCTCAACACCATGGTGGAGACTCTGCGCAGCAACATCCAGGATATCGAAGCCAAGACCAAGGATGCCGAAGACAAAGCCCGGGCAGCAGACGAAGCACGCAAGATGGCCGAAGAAGCCATGGACAAGGCCGAACAGGCCCGTTGCGACGGCATGGCCATGGCTGCTAACCGGCTCGAAACCGTGGTCGGGCATATCGGCACAGCCACGGAAGCCATCTCCCAGCAGTCTGATGATATCCACAGCCGTTCCGAAGAACAGAGCGAACGAATCAGGGTGACGGCCACCAGCATGGACCAGATGTCCGCCGCGGTGATGGATGTGGCCCGCAACGCTTCCGCCGCCTCCACCCAGGCCGAGCAGGCCAGGAACACCGCTCTGGAAGGCCGCAAGGTAGTGGACGAATCCATAAACGCCATGCGCCAGGTCGGCGGCCAGGCCAGAGCGCTCAAAACCAACATGGACGACCTGGGTAAACGCTCCCAGGACATCAACCGCATCCTGACCGTGATTTCGGACATCGCCGACCAGACCAACCTGCTGGCGTTGAACGCCGCCATCGAGGCCGCCCGGGCCGGGGAAGCCGGGCGCGGCTTCGCCGTGGTCGCGGACGAGGTCCGCAAGCTGGCGGAAAAAACCATGACCGCCACCCAGGAGGTCACCGCCAGCATCACCGCGATTCAATCCTCCGCCCAGGACAGCATCGCCAATACCGACAAGGCCCTGGAAACCATCGAACTTGCCGGGAAGCTTGCCGACCAGTCCGGCGCTGTGCTTACCGAGCTGGTCTCTGGTGCGCAGACCTCGGCCGAGCAGGTCCAGACCATCGCGGCCGCGGCCGAAGAGCAGTCTGCTGCGTCCGAAGAGATCAACAATTCCCTTGAATCCGTGAGCGAGCTGACCCAGAGGACGCTCAGCAGCGTGGAAAACGCCACCGATGCCATCAGGGGACTTCTCGGGCAGGCCAACGAACTGCGCCGCATCATCGACGAACTGAAAACCGAGGCAGGCTGCAACCTTCCCGCCCTAGGCCGCTAGGGCTCCCGGGAAACCGCAAAGCAAGGGGACACCCAGGAGTACCGGTTTTCGCTCAATCTGAAAGCCCAAAGCAGAAGCCCCCGGACACGGAGTGTCCGGGGGCTTCTGCATCGAGAGACCGAGCCATCCGGGAGTACTAGGCGGATGCTCCCGTCTGTTTGGCAATGTAAGCTTCAATATCCGCAGCCGAGCACGGTTTCGAAAAGAAATACCCCTGGGCGAGCTGGCATCCCAAGGTCCGTATCACCGCCAGCTGCGCTTCGGTTTCCACTCCTTCCGCTATGAGCCCCATGCCCAGGTTCAGGCCAAGACCCACAATGGCGCGTACGATTTCGACGTGACCGCCTGTGGCATCTATTTCACTGATGAATGACCGGTCGATTTTTAGCATGTCGATAGGGAAACGGTGGAGATAGGACAGGGAGGAGTATCCCGTCCCGAAATCGTCAATGAAAAGCTTGAGTCCCAAGGCCTTGAATTCCTCGAGCTTATCCGTGGCCGCTTCCCCCCGCTCCATAATGACGCTCTCGGTGATCTCCAACTCGAGCGTGCCCGGTATGATCTTGGATTGGGAGAGCAGCGTTTGCAGCTTCTGGCTCAAGTCGGCCTGGGAAAACTGTTTGGCCGAGATGTTCACGCTCATGGAAAGGGGATTTGGCCTGGGAAAACGGGCTTGCAAGGCCGCCAATTGACGGCAGGCCTCTTCGAGCACCCACCACCCCAGGGGAATGATGAGGCCGTTTTCCTCGGCCATGGGGATGAATTCGAGGGGGGGAATGTAGCCACGCTCCGGATGCTTCCAGCGCAGCAGAGCCTCCAAGCTGACGACCTCCCCGGAAATTACGTCAACAATCGGTTGATAGTGCAGTTCGAACTCGTTGCGGGTCAAGGCGCTGCGGAGTTCGGTCTCCATGGTGAGCAGCTGGATGGTCTGCTCGTGCAGGGCGTTGTCGAACACCTCGTAGCGCGCCTTTCCGTTGCTCTTGGCCCGGTACATGGTCAGGTCCGCGTCGCGCAGGACTTCCTCGGCCGTGCCACAGAAACCGCCGCAGCAGATTATGCCGATGGATACCGTACTGTAGATTTCCCGGCCGTCGATGGTGAAAGGTTTGCGCATTTCATCCAGAATGCGCTCCGCCACCATGGTTGCTCCGGAAAGGGTGCGAACCTGCTCGGAAATGACCGCGAACTCATCCCCGCCAAGCCTGGCCAGGGTATCGGCCTCCCGGGTGCATCCCCGGAGGCGCTCCGCCAGTTTCAGCAGGAACTGGTCGCCAGCCGCATGGCCGAGGCTGTCGTTTATTACCTTGAAGCGGTCCACATCCAGGTACAGCAGGGCGAAAAAACTGTTGTTCCTGGAGGTGCGCGAAATAGCCTGGGAGAGCCGGTCCGAGAACAGGGCCCGGTTGGGCAGGCCGGTAAGGGCGTCGTGCAGGGACTGGTGAAGAAGCTGTTCCTCGAAGCGCTTGTGGTCGCTTATGTCCTCGAGCGTCCCCTCGAAATGAACGTTCTCAGCCGTCTTGCCCGTGACCAAATGGGCGTTGACGGAGGCCCAGAGAGCCTGCCCATCCTGGCGCGAGGTCTGCACCTCGAAAGCCTGGACCGAGCCATGGTCTTCGAGAACGCGAAAGAACTTTTCCCTTTTGCTGGCGTCTTCGCAGAGCTGTGAACAGAAGTTGTCCACCCCGTCCATGAGCTCCTGGGGAGTCTTGTAGCCCAGAATCCTGGCCATGGCCGGGTTGGCGCTGACCACTTTGCCCTCGGGGTTTACCTGAAAAATGCCCTCGATGGCGTTCTCGAAAATGGAGCGGTATTTTGTTTCAGCGATTATGCGTTCGTCGATTTCGTTCTGCAGACGCTGGTTTGCGTCTTCCAGCTGCAGGGTTCGGTCGTGAAGTTCGGCGGTGCGGCGGCGGACAAGGTTTTCCAGGTTTTCCCGGTATGCCTTGTTCTCCTTGATGAGCCTGGCGCGCTCAAGTGCCCGGCGCACAGCATGCTCCAGTATTCCGAGATCCTCCACGGGCTTTAGCACATAGTCCCAGGCGCCAAGCCGCAAGGCCTCGATGGCGTCCTGGATCATGCCAGTACCGGAAACGACTACAATGGGCAGATCAGGAGTTTCCCGCACCACATTGGCCAGCACTTCCAGCCCGTCCACCTCGGGCATGCGCAAATCAACCAATATGATATCAGGGTGACGTTCGCGGTAGACTTCGAGCCCCACTCTGCCGTTGTTGGCCTGGAGCACCTCGAAACCGCTGTCTTCCAGGTAGGCTTGAAAAGACCGGCGGATGACTTCCTCGTCATCGATGGTGAGGACTGTGGCCACAGGCTCCATGCTCATGTTGGCGTCATCCTTCTAACACGTGGAGGATTTTGGACGCCATGTCCCCCATGTCCAGTACGGGTTTGAAAAAAACCTGGCTGTCGTCGAGCCCCGCCAGCTTCAGGTCTTCGGGGAGACTGAATTTTGTGGATCCGGTGTGAATAAGGAACTTCATGCCGGGATGGCGCTTGGCCAATTCAAGGATGAGCGCAGCACCGTCCATGCCGGGAAGGCGCAAGTCCACCACTGCAAGATGGGGTGTTTTTTGCTTGGCGGCCTCAAGTGCATGCTCCGCGGATTCAGCGGTGCTCACGCTAAAGCCCTCGTCCTCCAGATAGGCTGCCAAGCTCAATCTTACTGGAGTTTCGTCATCGACCACGAGGATTTCTGTCTGGTCTTTCCGCATATGCCGCGAACCGTTTGAAGTTGAAACACACACCCAAAACAAGGCGTACTTTTGGTTTTACCTAATTTTTTCGTATAGGCCAAGGTTTTTCAAGAGAATGTTCCACAAAGAAAACGGGCCGGATTGTTGTCCGGCCCGAGGTGAGAACGGTTTGCGCATTGTGCAGATTGCGCTCCGCAATGCCAGGATGTTGACGGTGAAACCGTCTCAAGACTTAATGCGTTATGGAGCGCCTGCCTGTTTTGGAAAGACTCGGTTTTTCCAGGATTACGGCCGTGCCGTAGCAGGAAAAGAACTTGGAGCCGTCCGGATGAAAAGCCACTGTCTCGCGGTATCCCACAATGGCCTCCCCGCCTATTTCCATGGCGGAGGCGGCAAGGGAAAGCAATGCGATTTCTGCTTCGTAGCCTCGACCGTGTACCAGGCCGAGAACCTTTTTGATGCGTCTGCCCTTCATGGCCGGCGTGGTGACCACTGGAAACTTGCCGGAATAGAACATGTCCTTGGCGTGCTGGAGGCGCTGCCCACGCTTGAGCTCCTCATTGGGATCCTTGGTCTGACGCTGGGCTCCGGTAAACAATGAAAGCATGGCTCCTCCTTGGGAATCCGGCCGGGCCGGCATGATTGCTTGGGTTGCTGCCCCAACCTAGCAAGCTCCTTGCCACTTGGCACATATATAACGATCCATGGATGTTAGATGCTTTTTGGCATTCTCAGGTTACGACCAGGAGCGTCAAAAAAGCCCGGGGCGCGAATGCGCCGCCGGGCTTTTGGCAGTTTGACAGAGAAGAGAGGTCGAGACGTCAGCAGATGCGGGGCAGTTGCTCACCTTCGAGCATGCCGAGCAAACGGTGCCCCCCAAGGCCGGTTCGGAGCACGACCTTGCCGGGGTTGTCCGAGACAATCCGGCCAATCACCCGCGCGTCCCGCCCCAGGGGGTCGCGGCGCATGATCGAAATGGCCTTGGCCGCGTGCTTTTCCGGAAGAACGCAGATGATTTTCCCCTCGTTGGCGAGGTAGAGCGGATCGAGGCCTAGGATTTCACATCCCGAGGCCACCACAGGCTTCACCGGAATTGCCTGCTCTTCCAGAACCACGCCCACATTCGACTGCTGGGCGATTTCATTGATGGTGGTGGCCAGCCCCCCCCGGGTGGGATCGCGCAGCACATGCACCACCGGCAACCCTTTGACCAGCTTGAGCGTCAGGTGGTTGAGCGATGCGCAGTCGCTCTGCACCGGCGCTTCAAAGGAAAGTCCCTGGCGGTGGGAAAGCACCGTGAGTCCGTGGTCGCCGAGGCTCCCGGACACGATGACCACATCGCCGGGCCTGGCCCTGTGGCCGCTGGGTGCCGGGGACACCACTATTTCGCCGATCCCGGTGGTGTTGATGAAAATCTTGTCCGCAGCTCCACGCGGCACCACCTTGGTGTCTCCCGCGATCACCTTCACTTTGGCCTTTCTGGCTGCCTGGCCCATGGAGGCAACAATGCGATCAAGGTCATCCAGCTCAAAGCCCTCTTCAAGGATGAACCCGCAGGTGAGGTACAAAGGCCTGGCCCCGAGCATGGCCACGTCATTGACCGTACCGTGCACGGCCAGAGAGCCTATGTCCCCGCCTGGGAAAAAAATGGGATCCACGGTGAAACTGTCGGTACTTACCGCCAGGGGACCCTTGGGGCGGATGAGGGCCGCGTCGTCCATGCGGGCGAGAATCGGGTTGCCGAGATGGCGGACGAACACATCAGCCACCAGGCGATGTGAGGCCAGACCGCCGCTGCCCTGGTCCAGGAGGAGCTTCTTGCCCATGTCGGTCCCTACTTTCCGGGTGAAAGGTCGAGCTGATACTTGTGGTAGGCGGCGCAACTGCCCTCGGTGGACACCATGCACGGTCCTATGGGGGTGGCCGGGGTGCAGGCCTTGGCAAAGAGCGGGCACTGGTTGGGAGGCATGATGCCCTTGAGCACCTCGCCGCAACGGCAGCCAGGCAAGGGCTTGCACTCCTTCAGTTCCACGCCCAGAGCGTCGAAGGCGTCAAACGGCTTGTAGGCATCGCTCATCACCAGGCCGCTGCCGGGTATGGTTCCGATGCCCCGCCACAGCGCGTCGCCGGGCTTGTAGACTTCGTAGAGAATGGCCCTGGCCTTGGGATTGCCCTCGTCGGCCACCACCCGCTTGTAGTTGTTTATGACCCTGGGTTTGCCCTGGCGCTTCATTTCGGCCATCAGCAGAATCGCCTGCAGAAGGTCCAAGGGTTCAAACCCGGCCACCACCGCCGGAATGCCGTATTTCTCGGCCAATGGCCGGTACGGCTCTAGTCCGATGATGGCCGACACGTGGCCAGGCAGCATGAAGCCCTCGATGGCCATGGCCGGATCGGAGAGGAGCGCGTCCAGGGCTGGAGGCACAAGCTTGTGGAAGGGCATGACGAAAAAGTTGGAAAGCCCCTGCTCCTTGGCCAGGCGTACCGTGGCAGCCACGGTTGGGGCGGTGGTCTCGAAGCCGATTCCCAGAAACACGATCTTGTCTCCGGGATTGTTCTTGGCCACGGCCAAGGCGTCAAAGGGAGAATAGACCACTTCGATGCGGGCCCCCTCGGCCTGGGCTTTCTTGAGGCTCCCCCCGCCGGGGCCGGGCACCCGCATGAGGTCCCCGAAGGTGGCGATGATCACATCGTCTCGCTTAGCCAATTCCAGGTAGGCGGCCACCTCGGAGTCGTGGGTGACGCACACGGGACAGCCGGGGCCGGTCAGGTGCACAACTGATTTCGGAAGCAGCGAATGAACGCCGCTGCGAAACAGCGCCACGGTGTGCGTTCCGCATACTTCCATGAAGCGCAGGGTCTGTCCCTGCATGGCCTCCTCGATCAGTTTGAGGACGGCCTTGCACTTGTCCGGGTCGCGCAGGGAATCAAATGAGCTCAAGGTTCCATCCTTCCTGGAAAATCTTGATGGTTTCCATGGCTTCCTCTTTATTGAGGGTGCGGATGGCGAACCCGGCGTGGATGATGACGTACTCGCCGACCTGCGGTCTGTCCGCGATCAGGTCCAGGCGGATCTGCTTGCGAACGCCGCCGATTTCGACGTCGGCCACGTCACCGTCGATGTGTTTAACTTCCATGGGAACGGCAAGGCACATGCGGGGTCCCTCCCAAATAGACCGCGGCGGTATGATATCCGCCGCGGAAGGATTGTGGGAATATGGTGGCTAACAGGGTCTAAGTCAAGGCCGGCGGCTGGTCCTTGGCCATGGAGTCTATAAGCCCGCGCAGCCGCTCGGTGAGCCCCATCAGGCCCTGCACGGCATGTGCCGCCTCCTCCATGCCCTGGGAGGTCTGGGCCGCCACATGGCTTATGTCGTTCACCGCCTCTGTGACCTCTCGCACGGCCGCAGCCTGCTCCTCAGCGCCGAGAGCAATGGAACGCACCTGCTGGGTGGTGCCGGACACCAGGCGGACGATGTCCTGCAGGGCCTGTCCGGACCCCTTAGCCATGGCCGTGGTTTCGGTGATCGCCTCCACAGCGCCGTCCACCTGGGAAACACTGTTGCCCGCGCCGGCCTGTATGGCGGTAATGGCCTCCCCCACTTCCTTGGTGGCGGACATGGTCTTTTCCGCAAGTTTGCGCACCTCGTCCGCAACAACGGCAAAACCACGACCGGCCTCTCCGGCGCGGGCCGCCTCGATGGCCGCGTTCAAGGCCAGGAGATTGGTCTGGTCCGCGATATCGGTTATGACCGTGAGCACGCGCCCGATATCCTCGGCCTGCTTGCCGAGCCCGCCCATGGAATCCCTGAGCCCGTTGGCCTTTTCCTGCACCCGTTCCATGGCTTGTACAAGCCCGGCAACCATGCGTTCGCCTTCCACGGCCTTGGCACCGGCATCCTCGGCCCCGGCGGCCACCTGACCCGAGGTCTGGGCCACATGCCCCACCGAAGCATCTATTTCCGTTATGGCCGTGGATGTATTCTCTAGGCGTTCACGCTGCTGGGAAGCACCACGCTCGGCCTTTTCAAAGCGGTCCAAGAGCGTTTCGGTGTTGTGCACAACCTCGTCGGATATGAGTTCAGCCTCATGAGCCGCCTTGGCCAGCATTTCGTTGCGGTTCCTGATTTCCTCTTCGCGTGTGCGGAGTTCGGTCAGGTCGGTGTAGAGGCAAAGCGCGCCCATGAGTTTACCCGTCACGCCATTGAAGAGCGGCGATGCGGCGATGAGGATGTTGCGCTTGGCTCCCTTCTTTCCGGTGGTCACCACTTCCTTGATGATGGAGGAGTTGGTTTCGATGGCCTCGGATAGAACCGTCTTCCGGGTTGCGTCGCCATAGAAGAAATGGGCGGCGTTCTGGCCGTAGCTCTCCTCCGGCTTGCAATCGTACTGCAAGAGATCCATGAGGGACTGGTTGGTCAAGGTGATGTCGCTCTTGGCATCGACCACGATGAACGGCGTACGGATACCAGCCAGAACGCCCTTGGAATAACCCAAGGCGTCGAGCATCTTCTCCGTCATGGTTATAATGGCATTTGCGGTTTCTCCCAGCTCCGCCTTGCAATCGACTTTCAGCGTGCTGGCAATATTACCGCCCGCCTGGGCCACGGCGAAATCATGGATGTCTTTCAACGGTTTTAGAACGCTACGGCTCACTCCGTACAAGATGAAAACCGTCAGGCAAACAATCACACCGGCTCCCAGTAACTGGAAGAGGGCCAGATTCGCTGCCAGGCTGTTTCCCTCCTGACCGTGGCTGAGCATCCACGTATATCCGAATATCGCCAGGGCGACGATCGCCATGCAGAGCACGGCGGAAAAAAGACGCGTTTTAATTGTCATGGCGAATCTCGTAAAAGGCGGAGGCAAGCCTCCGGCTTGGGTTTTCAACAAAGGCATCCTGCGTGTCGGCGAATGACCGTTCGCCCACCCAGCAAAACGCGCTCGGAAATCAACATAAAATCACAACGTGAGCCATCAATACGTCAAATATGTATTTGTTTCAAGAACAGGCCTTCATCACAACTTCTCAAGCCTTGCTATCAGCAACTTCATATCTAATAACATCATGCACAAGTTAACCATTTACTTCCCCAGGAACACACAAATTCATAAATGTACAACATGATTCGCGGGTAGATGCACCATTGAAATAAAAAATTTACAATTCAATGCCAAACAATTATCAGAACATTTCACTACTGACTACTAACACCATATTTTTATTATTCTCAGCACACAAAACAACTCTACTGTATGCACATTCTATCAAGCCACCACATCAAGCGTTCTCGTTTTATAAAATATTTTTCATTAAACATTTACCACGTATTACATTCTGGTGACAGGACATAAACAACCTCTGGCTGTAAACCATGATCGTAACACGAGCGAACAAACAGCTTGAAAAATCACGTGAACCGTTTAAGATATCATTAAATTTCGATATCACCTGCATTCCCCTGAGCCAGCCATTCCCACAAACAGGCTCAACAGGGGGCACGTTAACGACTAGGCAGAACCGCGATCAAACCCCATGGCTGATCAAAAGACTCCCGCCCCGCCCTGGCAGCCGCTCTTGAAGTTGCCCCCCCCAAGGCTCCCAAGCCCAAAAGACTTGCCGCCCGCCCCTTCCGACCAGCAGTGTTTCACCTGGTGGGAGGACTATGAAATGCTCCCCCACATACGCGAGCACAGCCTGGCGGTGGCATGCGTGGCAACAAGGCTGGCCCTGGCCGCCGCCGCTGCCGGATTGGATGTGGATGTGCAGCTTGTTCGCGCCTCGGCCCTGCTGCACGACATCGCCAAAACATACACCATCCGTCACGGCGGCAACCACAGCCAGTTAGGCGGAGCCTGGATGCAGGAGCTTACCGGCAACCCCTTGCTGGCCATGGGCATCGTGCACCACGTGCACTGGCCATGGGCCGTGGATGCCCGCGCCTACTTCCTTCCCATGGCCATCATCTACGGAGACAAGCGCGTCCGCCACGATACGGTGGTCACGCTTGACGAACGTTTCGATGACCTCTACTCCCGCTACGGCACTACGGCGTACATTCGCGACAGGCTTGCTGAATCCAAGCACCAGTCTGAATCCATCGAAACCGCGCTTTGCCAAACTCTCGGGATGGACCTTCATGAATATTCTTTTGATTGCGGGCGGTTGGTCTAACGAACGTGATGTTTCCCTCTCCGGAGCGAAACAGATACAGGCGGCTCTTGAAAGCCTCGGCCATGCGGTAACCTTCTTCGACCCCCTTGCCGAGTTCGACTCCCTTCTGGAAACCGCCCGCCGCCACGACTTCGCATTTCTCAACCTCCATGGCTCCCCGGGCGAAGACGGCCTGATCCAGGCGATGCTGAACACCGCCGGCTGCCCCTACCAGGGGAGCGGCCCTGAAGCGTCCTTTCTCGCGCTCAACAAGGCCGCGTCAAAACAGGTGTTCAGGGATGGCGGCCTTATCACGGCCGATTGGGAGCTTTTGGTGTCGAAACCCGGACCAACCTGGCGTCCGCGGTTCGGCCTCCCGGCATTCTTCAAGCCCAACACCGGCGGGTCGAGCCTGGGCATGAGCCTGGTGCGCACCGATTCCGAATTGCCGGCCGCTCTGGATTCGGCCTTTGCCGAAGGCCGGGAGGTATTGGTGGAGCCCGCCCTGGACGGACTGGAAGTCACCTGTGCCGTTCTGGGCCAGGAAGCCTTGCCGCCGATTCTTATCAAGCCCAAAGCCGGGGTCTTCTTCGACTACCAAAGCAAGTACGTACAGGACGCGGCCGAGGAAATCTGCCCGGCTCCGCTGCCCGAACCGATTCTGGACGCGGTCCGCCAGGCGGCCATGCGGGCTCACGGACTGCTCGGCCTTTCAGGCTACAGCCGGTCCGACTTCATCCTGACAGGCAACGAACCCGTTCTGCTTGAAGTGAACACTCTGCCCGGCATGACGGCCACCAGCCTGCTTCCAAAGGCGGCAGCGGCGGCAGGGCTCGACTTTCCCGCACTCATGACCAGGCTCATTGAATTGGGCTTACCCGGCAGGGCGTAAGCTCACCCAAGCGCCATGAATAAACCACTGAAACATTTATATAATTACAAAGTCCGTTTTTTCAGAATGCGTAAGGGGCATTACGCACTGGACGAACCGGGCTTGGGCATTATACAGAGCCGAACCGGCCCTGTGCCCCGCCATTTCACGGCCGCAGCATGCGGCGTCTGGAGCATCAATGAAAGCGTTTCTTGCCCTTGAAGACGGCACCTGGTTCGAAGGCGCGTCGTTCACCGGTTCCGGCCGCGCCGGAGGAGAGGTGATCTTCAACACCGGCATGACCGGCTATCAGGAAGTCCTCACGGACCCTTCCTACGTCGGCCAGATGGTGTGCATGACATATCCCCACATCGGAAACTACGGCGTCAACTTGGACGACGTTGAATCCGACCGCATCCGCGTGGAAGCCTTCATCGTCAAGGAGTGCTGCAAAGTCCCTTCCAACTGGCGCGCCAAGGAGACCCTTCCCGACTATCTCACCCGCCACAACGTGGTGGGCATCGAAGGGATCGACACCCGTGCGCTCACCCGCCACCTGCGCCTGCACGGCGCGCAGCGCGGCATCATATCCACCGAATGCAAGGACCCGGCTGATCTTGTCAAACAAGCTCGCGGCCTCCCAACAATGGAAGGACTGGGCCTTGCGGACATGGTCACGCCAAAGGAACCCTACATCTGGGACGGAAAAGCCCCGAAAAAGGTCACCCTGGCCCCGGACGGCTCCTACGCCTGGCCCGGAACCGGCCCGCGCGTGGTGGCCTTCGACTGCGGCGTCAAGTGGAACATCCTGCGCCTTCTGGTGGCCGAAGGAATCGATCTGCTGGTGGTCCCGGCCTTTTTCACCGCCGAGCAGGTGAAAAAATTGAATCCCGAGTCCATTTTCCTCTCCAGCGGCCCCGGCGACCCGGCGGCCCTGACGGACATGGTCCATGCCACGAGCCTTTTGGTGAACGACTACCCCACCGCCGGCATCTGCCTCGGACATCAGCTCCTCGGCCTGGCCCTTGGCGGCAAGACCTACAAGCTCAAGTTCGGCCACCATGGCCTCAATCATCCCGTCAAGGAACTCTCCACGGGGCACATCGAGATTTCCTCGCAAAATCACGGATTCTGCGTGGACTTGAAGACCCTTGACGATGTTGAGCTCACTCACGTCAACTTAAACGACAACACCCTGGAAGGCTTCGCCCACACCAAGAAGCCGATTATCGCCATCCAGTATCACCCCGAAGCCGGGCCCGGACCCCACGACAGCCGTTCCTTCTTCAAACGATATAGAGAGATGCTGCGTAAAGAACTTGGCCGGTAACCTTCATACAAGAGGTGATGGATGTCCGCCGAACTCACCAAGGCCAGGAAGCAGATCACCCAGGTGAACACGTACCTCAAGCAGGGCAAACCGCTGCCAGCGGTGAACGCCGTGTACGAGGCCGTCCTGGCCATGTTGAAGGCCCAGCTCATGAAGGCCGAGCGCGACGAGTTCTCAAAACTCATCGTTCAGGCTGTCTATCAGCTCAACAACAACAAGGAGCTCAGGCAGTTAAATCCTCTGGTCATCAACTATACCCCCGGCGAAGAAAAAAACCTGCTCGAGAGCATCCGGGAGCTTTTGCACATCCTCCAGGCCAACACCGTGGACCAGGCCAAGGACCAGATGGAGGGCCGCCTCAAGCGCCGCGCCGAAGGCCTCGCTACCGGCAAGGCCCTTCTCGAAAGCGGAGATCACGACGAAGCGCGCAAGGTCCTGGCATCCCTGGCGCGGGAATTTCCCAACGACGGCCCTCTTCGCGGCGAAATCGCTGAAATGTTCATCCAGGCGGAACTCTTCGAAGACGCGTTCAAGTACCTGGATGAAGCCCTCACACTCTCCCCTGACCAGCTGCATCTCTACAACCGCATCGGAATCGTCTTAAGAAAACTCGGCAAGTTCGATGTGGGTGAAAAATACTTCATGCGGGCCGTGAACTACGCCAAGGACGACCCGAATCTCTACTTCAACCTGGGACGGCTCTACATCGACTGGGAAAAATACGACAAGGTCGAAAAGGCCGCCAAGATCGCGCTCAAGCTCAACCCCAATTTCCAGGAAGCACACAAGATGTATGTCTTCGCGCTCAAGAAACAGGGGAAACAACCCTAGCCCATGCTCCCCGCGTCGACAGACGTTCTGGTTCTGGGCGCCGGGCTGGCGGGTCTGCGCGCCGCCCTTTCCTGCCTTCAATCCGCTCCAGGCTTGACCGTCACGGTCGTAAGCCTCTTGCCAGGCCCTAGCGGGTCCTCCTTCGCAAACCAAAATGACGCCCTGGGAATCCACGCGTGCTTAAATGACCGCGAGCGCGAAGCGTACGCGCGCGAGGTTCTCTCCCTGAACCGGGGGGCATGGCTTTCTCTCCCGCTGCTCACTCTTCAGGCGGAAGAATCGGAAGCCCGCCTGCAAGACCTGATCGCCCTGGGGATGCCCTTTGCCAATGATTCTTCCGGAGCCCTGTCTCCCCGCTCCTCGTGCTTCTCCCCTGAAAGCAGGAGAGCCTACATTTTCAGCCCTCTCTCAAAAGCCTACGACTGCTTCATCACCAAGCTCAACTCCCTCGGCTGCCGTTTCGCCCACCACTGGCTTCCTGCCGCAATTCTTGGCAACCCCGTGAATGGGGCACTTTTCGTACCCGCAGTTGGCGGAGAGCCCACGACTGTCTCTGCCAAGGCCGTTGTGGTAGCCTTGGGAGGCCCTGCCAGGCTTTTTAAACATTCAATGGCGGGGCCAGGTGTACCGGGATATGGCCATGGCCTGCTGGCCAGGGCAGGCGCGGAGATGAAGAACCTGGGCTTCCTGCAATACATGTGGGGGACGGTGCCGGGAAAAAGCTTCTGGCAGCCGGCGGCAATGGCTGGCGGTGGCTACGGAATCGTCAACCCGGATGGCCGGACGATACGGCCTGAAGACCACATCGCGGACTTTGCCGATCTCTGCGCCCAGCGCTCAGGACATTGCCCCTACGGGTACGGGCTTGACGACTCCGCGCTGGACCTTTTCCTGGCCCAAGGGCTGGGCCAGGAGGCAACGGTTGCACTCGCCCCGCCGGGAAACGGCGAGATACGGGTGGCGCCCATGGCCCATGCCAGCAACGGCGGGGCAGTAATCGACGCGAATGGTGAGACCAGCATCCCAGGGATCCTTGCCTGCGGTGAATGCGCCACGGGCATGCACGGTTCCAACCGTATAGGCGGAGCCATGGTGCTGGCTACCCAGGTTTTCGGGCACCGGGCCGGGGAACGCGTGGCGTGGATAGCGCAAAACACTAGCATACCCTCAGCGGATCATGATGGGAAAATGCATACTGACGAGGTTGAGAGAGAGGACGGTCTGACCTGGCTGGCTCAGGGGCTATCCCGATATGCGGTCCTGGGCGGCCGCCCCGGACACGAGGCATTCGCGGCTGAACTTCGTCAACGGCTCGCCAAAGCTCGCGATTGGCGGCTTTCACTCAGCCTGGAAACGGGGCTGGGGATCGCCACAAGCCTGCCTTGTTGAGCCTACGCCTCAGCGCGCTCCAGCAAGCTCTCTCGCCAACTCCACCGCGGCCAGAAAGCTCCCCATATCCGCGCAGTCGCTCCCCACAAGATCGTAGCCGGTTCCATGGTCCACGGACGTACGCACAAAGGGCAGCCCAAGGGTGACGTTCACCGCCTCCCCAAAGTGCACCAGCTTCAGGGGAGCTAGGCCCTGGTCGTGGTACATGGCCAGAACGGCCGGGAATTCGCCGTTGTAGGCGCGGCGGAAAACCGTGTCCGCCGGGAAAGGCCCGGCAACGTCAAGCCCCTTGGCCCGGGCCCGCTCCATTGCTGGAACAATAACCCTGGCCTCCTCGTCCCCTATCTTGCCGGATTCCCCGGCATGAGGGTTCAGCCCGCACACGGCCACGGGCCCGGGCAGTCCAAGGCGCCGCACATGCTGAGAGGTCAGCTCCAGGCAGTTGAGAACCTTTTCCTCGGTCACCAGTTGAGGAACCTGGCGCAGGGGGGGATGGGTGGTCACCAGGCTCACCCTGAGCCTTGGCCCGCACAGGTGCATGCACACACCGTCGCGGCCCACTCCGGCCCTTTCCGCAAGAAATTCCGTATGCCCCGGGAAATCGAAGCCGGCCTCCTGCAGCCCCGCCTTGTTGAGCGGACAGGTGACCACTGCCTGGGCGTCCCCGCGCATCAGGATGTCGCAGGCTTTTGATAGGGAGAGACCGGCGCACCGCCCGCCCGCGGCCGAGAGCATGCCGGGTTCGGGGGTGAAGGATTCAAGGTCCTCCGGCTCCAGGAGACATACGCCCGGAGCTTGGCGCTCCAGAAGTCCCGGACCGTCCCCTGTTCGTTTCCAGAGGGTGCCTATCCCAAGCCGTTTCGCGTGATAGGCGAGTGCCGCCTCAGGACCGATGAGGACCACGCGCTCGTGAAGTTCCGGGATGGTGGCCAGCCAGCGGCAGACAAGCTCCGGGCCGAGCCCGTTGGGATCGCCCAGAGTCAGCAGTATTGTACGGATCATAGTGGATTATTCAGCCTTGAGGAACACCGCCCCTAGCGGCGGCAGGGTAAGAGACACGAAAAACGGCCACAAGCCGATTTCGGCCTTCTGGGCGTGCACACCGCCGGCGTTGCCCGCACCGGACCCTCCGTACTCGGTGGCGTCCGAGTTGAAAACCTCACGCCAGTACCCGTCATGCCTGGAACCGAGCGAATAGTGTGTGCGCACCACCGGGGTGAAGTTGAACACGCACATCACCTGGGAGCCGTCCCTGTCCTTGCGAAGGAAGCTGATCACCGAAGATTGGTAATCCGAAAGATCGATCCACTCGAAGCCGCTCCATTCGTTGTCCAGCTGGTGGAAGGCCGGTTCGCTCCGGTAGAGCGTGTTCAGGTCCTTGACTGTCCGGGCCAGACCCTGATGGTTCGGAAAATTCATCAACGCCCAATCCAGGGGTTCGCGGCTGGACCATTCCCGCCACTGCCCGAACTCTCCGCCCATGAACAGGAGTTTCTTTCCAGGATGCGACCACATGTAGCTTAAAAAACAGCGCATGTTGGCGAACTTCTGCCAGTCGTCCCCGGGCATCTTGGAAAGCAGTGCCCCTTTTCCGTGAACGACTTCGTCGTGGGACATGGGAAGAATGAAGTTCTCGTGGAAGGCGTAGAGCATGGAGAAGGTCAGGTTGTTCTGGTGGTAGGCCCGAAACACGGGGTCCTTGGAAAAATAACCCAGGGTGTCGTTCATCCAGCCCATGTTCCACTTGAACGTGAACCCGAGCCCTCCGGCATAGACCGGCCGGGAAACACCGGGCCAGGCAGTGGATTCCTCGGCCGCCATGACCGCGCCCGGATAGCGCTTGTGCACCACCGTGTTCAGATCCCGCAAAAAGGCGATGGCCTCCAGATTCTCCTTGCCGCCGTGCACATTGGGCACCCACTGGCCGTCCTTCCTGGAGTAATCCAGGTAGAGCATGCTGGCCACGGCGTCGATGCGAAGCCCGTCCAGATGGAATTCCTCCAGCCAGTAGAGGGCGTTGGCCAGAAGGAAATTGCGGACCTCGTGGCGCGAGTAGTTGAATACGAAGGTGCCCCAGTCCGGATGCTCGCCCTGGCGGGGGTCCGCATGCTCGTACACAGGTGTGCCGTCGAACCGGCCAAGCCCCCAGACGTCCTTGGGAAAGTGCCCGGGAACCCAGTCCAGAAGCACGGACAAACCGGCCTGATGGCAGCGGTCCACGAAATACTTGAAGTCTTCCGGCGAGCCGAACCTGGAGGTGGGGGCGAAATAGTGGCCGGTCTGGTATCCCCAGGATTCGTCGAGGGGATGTTCGGCCACCGGCATGAGCTGGATGTGGGTGAAGCCCAGTTCACTCACATAGGCGATCAGTTGGTCAGCCAGTTCGCGGTAGCTTAAGAAATCCCCGTAGTATGGCCCCTTCCAGCGCCAGGAGCCCAGGTGGACCTCGTAGATGCTGACGGGTTTGTCCAAGGGGAGACCGGCGGTCGCCCGGCTGCGCATCCATTCATCGTCCTGCCACTGGTGGCCGCCCAGGCCCCAGGCAACTGCGGCGTTGCCGGGACGCATCTCGGCATAGAAAGCGTAGGGGTCGGTGCGGACGTGGACATGTCCGGCCTTGTCGCGGATGGCGAATTTGTAGAGCTGTCCCCGCGCTACCCCGCCGATGAATCCGGCCCAGATGCCCGAGGCTCCCACGGGATGCAGATAATCCCGGCCGAACTCCCACCCGTTCCACTCGCCGATCACACAGACAGCGTCAGCGTTGGGAGCCCAAACCGCAAACCTGAAGCCCCCTTCCCCGGCCAGCTCATGTGGATGGGCGCCAAGAATCCGATAGATGTCCCAGTGTTCGCCCCGCCCGAAGAGGTAGAGGTCGAAAGAGGGGATGTCGATGGGGGAGCTCAGGGACAACCTCCGGTGACTCTCAATTGCTTTTCATGGAGATCTTGATGCAGTCCTCCATAAAAAGGCAGTCGCCTTGGTCGCAATGCCCGGAATCAGCCCTGGCGAAACAGTCGAAGTTGCCCTCGGTCAATTGGATCATGCGGATGGCGTCGACCTTGTTCATGTTGCTGATCCTGGCGCCCTTGTCCTTGGCCATCCGACGGATGTCCTGCATGTTCATGGCGGACCTCCCAATGGTTAGACGTCGATACCGAGCTCTCTGTACACCTCCAGATAACGTGCAGCCGAGCGCTCCCAGGAAAAATCCGCGAGCATGGCCCGCTCTTTGATCTTGTCCCATTCGTCCGGACGCTCGAACACGTCCACGGCCTGGCGGATGCTTGCGAGAAAGGCTTCCGCAGTGGCCTCGGGAAAGGTGAACCCCGTGCACTTCGGGTTGGGATACGGAACGATGGTGTCGGTCAGGCCGCCCAGATTGGTAGCAACGGGAGGGGTGCCGAACCGGAGCGCGTAAATCTGGGTCAGGCCGCAGGGCTCGTAGCGCGAGGGCATAAGGAAGATGTCCGATGCAGCCTGGATTCGGTGGGCCAGGTCTTCGGTGTAGCCGATTCGCACCGCCAGCCTGCCGGGGTAGTCTTCCATGAGTTCCATAAGCCGCGCTTCGAACTCGAGGTTGCCCTCGCCCAGCACCACCACGCCCACATCCATTTTCATGAGCTGGGGCAGAATATCGATAAGCAGGTCGATGCCCTTCTGGCGGCGCAGCCGACCGATGAAGCCCAGAACTGGCCTGTCTCCAAGGCGGGGGTCTAAGTCCATCTCGTCCAGCAGGCTCTCTTTGCAGTTGTCCTTGTTGGAGAAATCCTCAGCCCCGTATGTGCAGGGCAGATAGCGGTCATTGCTCGGATCCCACACGTTGTAGTCCGCGCCGTTTAAAATGCCTCGCAAAAAGGCCTTGCGTTTGCCTAGAATCCCTTCCAGGCCGCAGCCGAACTCCGGAGTGAGAATCTCCCGTGCGTAGGTGGGGCTCACCGTGGAGACCAGGTCGGAGTAGGCGATGCCGGCCTTGAGAAGATTGAAGTCGCCCCAGAATTCCACTCCGTCCATGTTCCAGGCTTCAGTGGGCAGGCCGCAATCCGCGAAGAGCCTTGAAGCGAAACGCCCCTGGAAAGCCAGGTTGTGGATGGTGAGCATGGTCTTGGTGTCGCGCCAGAACGGGTCGATGCGCCTCCAGAAGTGCATGAAGGCCGGCACCAGACCTGCCTGCCAGTCGTGCACGTGGATGAGCTGCGGCGCGACATCCATGCGCCGGGCCCATTCCAGGCAGGCCCGACAGAAGAATATGAAGCGTTCGCAGTTGTCGAAATAGTCGCCTTCGTGGGTGTTGTAGTAGAAACGGCGGTCGAAGTATTCGCCGCGCTGGATGAAGTATACGGGGAGGCCGCTGTAGTCGGCGACGTAGATTTCCGCGGTGATAGGCGCCCAGGGGTACCCCACCGGGCAGCGGGACGAGAGGAGGCGAAGCTTGAATTCGCCGGTGCTCAATCGCCCGTAGAAGGGGGTGATGACAGCGACATCCACACCCATCTTGCGAAGCGTCAACGGCAGGGCCCCCAGCACGTCCCCCAGGCCGCCCGTCTTCGAGAACGGATATATTTCCGAGGCGATGAAAACTATCTTGTGATGAAATGGCATCCGACTCCCCATCCGGCTGTTCGCAGCACCTACCACGAGATACGCCCGGCGGCGTTACGATCCGGTGAAATGCCCTTTACTATCCTTCACGCACCGTTCAAACGTCTGAACGAGTGCACGTAATCCGACAAAATCGTCTCGTGATCGAAAACAAGAGGCCCAGGCAGGTCGTCCAAGGGAAATATTCCCGCCCTGGCCGCATCATCCCCTGCACCCAGTTTCGACACGTCCAGGGGCTGGGCGGTGAACACCACGCTCAAGGTGTGCTTGCGCGCATCGCGTTTTGGATCGGAGTACACTCCAAAGAGGCCGGTCAGTTCCACTTCAAGCCCGGTTTCCTCCAGCGCCTCTCGAATCGCTGCGTGCTCCACTGTCTCTCCGTAATCCACGAAACCGCCGGGCAAGGCCCAACCAAACGGCGTGTTCTTGCGTTCAATAAGTACAACCTTGCGCCCGGGGCAGGCAATGATGATATCCACCGTTGGTGTCGGATTGCTGTAGACCGGCAAAGACCGGCCGCAGAGTTCGCAGAACGATGTTTCCTGTGTGTCCATTCCCGCACGACGCATATACCCCAAGAGCTCGCATGGTCCACCGGATAAGGGGAAGGGGTTTACACCCTTGGCCGGCGCGGTGCAAAAAGGCGTCAGGATGAAATCTATACCTACAACACCTGTGTCTGACAAGGTGATTCTCATTCATAACGGAGCCATCGGCGATTTCCTGAACGTGTGGCCATCGGCCTGGGCCATGCGCAAGGCTCTGCCCACGGCACGTCTCTGCTGGGCCGGATGCGGCGACAGGTTGCGCTGGCTCGAGCCTCTCGGATTCTCACCCTGCCCACCCGAAATAAGACGCGCTCTGGACCGCTTGCACGGTGCGGCGCTCTGGACCGACGAACTCGAGGACTGGCTCGCGTTCTGGTTCGTGATCGACAAGGCTCCGAACATCGCTCCGGACAGCAGGTGCTGGTTCGTGAAGGCGATTGGCGGCGGTTCCGACTGTCGGCCAGCAGCCCACGTCCGGGAGTGTTACGCTTCGAATCTGTCCTCTTATGGCATACCGACTCCGGAGGGCTGGCTCAAGGACTTCAGGCGATATTTCGCATCCGGCTTAAAACCGGGGAACACGGTGCTCTTGTTTCCGGGAGCCGGACATCCGACCAAGCAGTGGCCCCTGGTTCAATATTTTCAACTGGCCGGGATGCTGCGCCAGGCGGGCTTCGAACCTGTTTGCGTGGTTGGTCCGGCGGAACTCGAACGCGGGATGGATCTTCAGGGAATGAGCGTGGCCGCCCCTGGCAGCCTGGAGGAACTGGAAGAGCTGATTCTGACCGCCCGCGCCGTGGTGGGAGGCGATACCGGCCCCATGCACCTTGCAGGCATGCTCGGAGTGCCAGGAGTGTCCCTTTTCGGGCCCACCAGCTTCGCCCAATGGAGCCCGGTGGGCATGCGCGAGGTGAGCCTTGCTCTTCCCTGCTCACCCTGCACCGCCACCTGCGCGGACCTGAGTTGCGGGAATGCGCGCTGCTTGGGTGAATTACCTCCAGCGCTGGTCATGGAGGAACTTGCGATGGCGATCAAACAAAATGAAAAAGTCTTTCAAGGCCCTGGTATTCCTTGAAAGACTTGTTCATTTAAAATTTTAACAAAAGGAGGAAATGATGAAATGTATCTAGCAATGGGCGTGCCAAAACTCAAAACACCACGTAAAAGCATACTAACAGGCAGTAATAACTTGTTTTTACTCTTCAGGCTCGTTTTGAAATCTCCTTTGAAACCGTAAAGAATCTTGTACCGCAATTCGCTTTCGCCACCCAGGCCCCCATTCCCGGTATAAGAACTTATACCCATCGCTCGCAGGGCGATGCCCAGACCTCCAAGCTCTCCTCTTCTCGGCTGTCATATTTGATAGAGGACCACACTCTTCTGGCTTAAGCTCATATTCCTCTTGGTTTCACACACTGATGAGTATTACCGCTGAAGCGCTGCAAAGAGATGAGCGAACAGGCGCCCAGAAACGGTTTCCAGCATCGACGTCCGCTAGGAACATGGTCCATCTGAAGCGATACCCCACAGACGAGCGTCCACAGGAATCCTGTTGGCCATCCGGACTTCGAAGTATTCCAGAAGCCTCATAGCTTACCGGCATCAGCGCATTTTGGACTTGATTTGCGAGAATCCACGCTGCTCGGGCGCCCTGCCGCCCGAGGTGGTCAGAAATAAACGTTCGTTGACGACCGGCCAAAGCAAAACCGCCTTTCAAGGCCCTGGTTTCCTTGAAAGGCGGTTTTAGTAAAATTGTTGCAAAAGGAGGAAATGATGAATCTAATCTAGCAATGAGCGTGCCACACTCGGCACAACACTCAAAGTGCATGTTAAAACATTATAATTATTGACCTCTTTCAAGAGGCTTCTTATTGAACTCCGCCTTGAATTCGTAAAGAATCTTGAACCGTCCCCCCCTCTCCCTACCCGGGCCCCTGTTTGAGGTAAAAAAACTTTTACTCCTATGAGCCACCTAAGGAGGCTCATATTTCAAGTATACCCTCAGGCTCTCCCTCGACCCAGCCAAGTATTGCGGCATTATGGTCCGCTGCCCTCCATCGAAGGTCAAGCAAAGCATGTCCTTGCTCAGCGCACCATCGAGGCAAGAACCACGTTCCGAAAGATGGGGTGCGACTAAGCCGGTATCTCAGCCAAGGAGCGATCGAAAACCCCAAAAGGGCAAGCGGAGAATATCCACCGGGACGAACCTGGCTGCTTGCCATCGCTTCAGGCACCTGTATCTGGGAGGATACGGCATACTTGCCATGCCCTGGGGTAAGAGGACGCAGCATGGTATCACACAGAAATTCTGGCTGGTGATCGAACGAAATAAAACCGGCTTTCAAGGCCCTGGTTTCCTTGAAAGCCGGTTTTAACAAAAGGAGGAAGGATGCATGGGATAAAGCAACGAGCGTGCCAGGGCCAAACACGCCTCGAAAATCAAGTTAACATACTGTTATAAATGAGCATTACACAACAAGACCATCCAGGGCGTCAGCCTGCGGGCGTAAAGTTTCTTGAACAACGCTTGAGCTTTTCCACCCAGCCCGCCACGTGGCGTAAAAAAACTTTTACCCGTCGCTGGTCAGGGTGATGCCCAGGCTCATAAGCGCCTCTTCACCCACAGCCCCAAGCCGGTACAGGACTGCTGACCTGCCGTCCGTGGGCCGCAGCACCGTTGAGGGAAGCCCCCCGGCGGGCTGAGGATTACCTGCAAGAACATACTCCGCTCCCAGGCAGACCGCCGGGCTCAGCTTCCCAATGTCGCTCACGGCAGGATCGCCGCTGACGTTGGCGCTGGTGGCTGCCAGGGGGGAGCCTGCGAGCAGGCACAGCTCGCGAGCCTGCGGGTGCGGGGTGAGGCGAACGGATACGAAGCCTCGCCCGTCCAGAAGCTGGGAGGCCAAGCCAGCTCGGGCAGGCACGATGATGGAGAGTGAGCCTGGCCAAAACTGCTCCATGAGTTCCCTGGCCAACCCGTATCCGGGCCAATCCGGCGCGTCTTCGGAAAGAACCTGTCCCAGCTGTTCCATGGCGCCGATGATGACCGGCAGGGGCTTTGACCTCGGCCTGCCCTTGATGGCATTCACCCTCTCCAGGGCCTGGGCGCTTCCCACGCGGGCTCCCAAAGCGTAGAAGGTTTCCGTGGGGTAGACGATGCACCCGCCCCCTGCGACAGCTTTTGCTGCCCGATCGAGTTGTGGATCAGGGGAACCCGAAACAATTTCAGAGGCCATGAGCGAACCCTCCCGAGACAACATGGGATTCTTTCCCGATTTCGATCCAGAGGATCTTGCCCGGCTGGCCGGGCCGCTGCCAACATGGGGACTCTCCACGGAAAGCCCCTGGCAGCAGTGGGGGCTGGCCGAAGGGATAGTGCGCGGAGCCCCCGGCAATCAAGTCCTTATGTCAGCAGCCGCAGGCCTTCTTGCCTGGTCCTGGCAGCAGCGCCCGCTATACGCCCCTGCGCTCGCCCTGCTTCTCACCCTGGACGGCGAGCAGAAATTTCTTTCCCCAAAGAACCGCTCCTACCTACAAGCACTCAAAAAGCGCCTGCGCCCACTGCCGCCCCATGAACTCTGGGATGACATAAAAACCTCGGGAAACAGCGATGAGCTTCCGCAATTCCTGGAACAGGCGGTGCAAGGACAGAACGGCACGGCCTGGATCGGCGAAGCCTGGGATGAGATAGTCCGTTTATCTGACAGGGACAAGGCCGCAAATATCATCCGCATCGGCGCTGGAGATGATCTTCTATCGACCCGGCTTCTGGCCGAGCTCGACTACCACCACGGCCTCGATTTCGACACTCAGTTCGATTCCACCCCGTTCGCCCCCTGGGCGGGGTATATGGCTGGCCGCCTGGCCGCCCTGTCGGGCGACTTCGCGCACGCCGCAGCCTGCTGGCGTTCTCTGCACACGGCCATGCCCTGGAACGTGAACCTGACCCTGCTGCTCCACGACGCGGTCCGGATTCCCTCCTCCGACGAACTTCCGCGAGAGAGAGCAGCCATTCTGGCCTACTCCTGGAACAAGGCGGAACTGATCTCGCAGACCCTGGAAAGCGTTTTTGCCTCCGATATCGGGGACAACCCGGTATTCGTCCTGGACAACGGCTCCACGGACGAAACCCCTCAAGCGCTTCAGGCCGCCATGGACCGTTTCGGGAAGGATCGGCTGACCGTGGTCACCCTGCCGGTGAACGTGGGCGCGCCCGCGGCCAGAAACTGGCTGCTCTCGTTGCCAGAGGTCCGCGCCTGCCGCTACGCCGCCTTCCTGGACGACGACGTGATCCTGCCTAGGCATTGGCTGGCCACGCTCCTTAAGGCCGCGGCGCGTCATCCGGAATGCGGGGTCGTCGGGTGCACCATCCGCGATCATGAACATCCGCATGGCCTGCAATCAGCGGATTACCACCTGCTCCACCGCCTTCCCGGAGAAGCCGGAGACGAACCCGGCGAACGGCTGCGTGTTTTCAACAATTGCACCGGGGCCCTGGACGCCGGGCTTTTCGCCTATGAACGCCCCTGTCTGTCGGTTTCCGGATGCTGCCATCTGCTGGACCTGACTCTTCTGGATTCTGTCGGGACATTCGATGTGCGTTTCACTCCCACCCAGTTCGACGATCTCGACCGCGACATCCGCTGTTTCCTGGCGGGAAAGCCCTGCCTGTACGCCGGACGCCTGGCCATCGACCACGTGCAGCGGTCCAGCCTGCGCCAGGCGTCCTCACCGGCCCAGGTGGCCCACATTCTGGGCAACAAGATCAAGCTGGAAGCCAAGTACGACAATACCGCACTGGATATGATGATAGCGAAGAACTTCGAGATGGTTTGGCGGGACCTGCTTCAGAAGCAGGCGGAGTTGAGTTGAATGCGAGAGGGCATCCCCCTTGCCTTCCTTGCTCTTCACCGGCCTTTGGAGTTCACTGGGGGTAGCAGCCCTACTTCTTGATCCAGGCCTCGTACTTTGCCTGGATCTCCTCGGCCGTCAGCCCAGGCTCATCGTACATTCCCTTGACCATGCGCTGCCTGAACGCCTCGTAGAGGATAACGGCGGCGGCCACGGACACGTTCAGGCTCTGCACCATGCCCTGCATGGGGATGTAGATGTGGTCCGTCACAAGGCCTTGCAGTTCCTCGGCCACGCCGTCATGCTCGTTTCCAAGGATGACCGCCGTGGGTGTCGTCATGTCCCAGTCTTCCACGGGTTTTGCCCCGGGGCCAAATCCCGTGGAGAGCACCTGATGTCCGTTCGCCCGAAGCCCTTCCACCAGTTCACGGGCGGACTTGTGGCGCTTGAGTTCCACCCATTTCTTGGCCGATGCCGAGCTTTTATGCCCCAGCTGCGGGAAGGCGGTGTCGGTATACAAAAGGTGCGCCTCACCCACTCCGAAAGCGTCGCAGCTCCTGAGCACGGCAGAGACGTTGTGCGGATCGTGAATGTTGTTCAGCACCACTGTCAGGTCCTTCTGCCTTCTGGCCAGGACATCCAGGATGCGCTGTTTGCGGTTGTCTGTACGTTCCCTCATGTCACGGCCTTTAAAAGAATATTTCCCCGTCCTTGTACCAGAGCTGGCAAAAGCGGCCCCGCAGTTCTATCCTCAAAGTCCGGCTCGCGGGCCCGTCAGGAAGAACGAGAGGATACTGGGCGCTTATGGGGGTCCACTCTTCCGGAACCCCTGCCATGAGAAACACCGGACGGCTTGAGCCATCGGGCATTATCTCGAACACCTGCACCGAATTCGCGGAGCCTGAGAGGCGGGGATAAAAAACCATATCCTTGCCTGGAGTCAACTCCACAATAAGCGTCCCCTCGGAATCGGCTGACTTAGGCGTAAGCACTCGCCACCCTTTCGCCTCCGAGGCCGGATCGTCACGCAAGTTCGTGGCGCTTTCCCATAGGGGTCGTTGGCGTACGCCCCCTTTGGCCATAAAGGATTCCGACGTGTAGTTGAGGCGCATGCTCTCCATGTTGCGCCGCTCCCACACCGCCTGGCAGGACTTGGATTCAGGCACTGCGCAGGCGAACACTTCCAGCTTCCTGAAAGCGAGGGTCTCCAGATTGCCGCCGTGGTACTGGGCGGTGAGGTCCCGGCAGTTGAGCTCAACCGTGAAGGTAAGCCGCTTGAAGGGCTTGTCGCGGGTGAACATGGCCTGAAGCTGATGCTTGGGGTCGGGACCGATCGTCCCGGCCAGGGGAACTCGCGGTTCGTCGTCAAAGCTGTAGTAGAGCCCAAGAAGGCTCTCTTTGCCGCTGTTCAAATACTGGAGGTTGACGAAGAAATTCAGCGACTTCTCGCCGGTTTCGTTCTCAAGAACATATTTGAAGGATCCGAGACTGTCGTTTCGAGTGGCGGTGATTCCTACTCCCGGCATGGGGCAGTACGTCAAATTATTAAGACTTCGTGGCTATTGCCTTCGCTCCGCAATTTCCATACTTTATAGAAAGAATCTAGACTGTTGAGGAGGCTCGCCATGGCCAAACCTTACCACGATATGGACCTGATTACATTCCAGCGCCGGTTCGGAACCGAAAAGGCCT
>JACQYS010000004.1 GCA_016208105.1 Desulfovibrio sp. | reverse complement strand
TGTCCTCGGGATTTGGGGATCAAATCGCAGCTGATCCACATGGCGTTCTGTCGTTCGGCTTGTCGACCAAGACCCATTGGCATCCTCCTTCTCGTGGAAGGATGGTCGGATGTTTCGTGGAGAAAATCAACACGCTGTTAGCCAGATTTTCAAAGCGACCTACGCCAACAGGGGAACGATTCGGGACCTGTTCAAAAGCTCCAAACCCGATGGAGCGCCCATGACCGGGGAAGAACGGGCAGCGTCCGAGGCCGCGTTCCTCAAAATGCGGGAACAGATCGAAAGCGAAGCTGAAAAGGCTCAAGAAGCCGCGTTCCAGGAGTCCGGCAGCCAGATTGACGAGATCGAACAGAAATCCGCCGAACTGGACAGCCAACTGAACGACCTCTTGTTGACCCCCGACGGCCAGATGAAAGCCCTGGAGGCCGGAAACCAAATTGCGACCCTGCAACTCAGGGAATCCCAGCGCCTCCGCCAGCTTCTTGCCGTGTCTATTCAGTCTTCCGTTCAAAGAGACATGAAAGGCGAGAAGAACAAGCAAATGCAGGAGGAAGCGTGGAAAGCAGTACTCTCAACTGAGCGCCTGCAAACGATAATCAACAACAAACAAAGCGACCCATTCTAGAGCCGTTTTAATACAGAGAGTTATGGAGCCTTCGATGAAACATCGGCATCCTTCTCAGGGCCCTTCCGCACAGGGAACACGCCATTGTCAAGCTGCTTGCTTGCTTCTTTCAATCTATCAAGTGTTCGCTGGCCCTGAATTTTTGCTTCCTCTGCCGCCTTTTTCATTGACTCTCCCTCTGCCTTATCGGCCTTCAACTTCTCAACTTCCATGCGCAACTTTTCTGCTTCAAGCTTGTTCTTGTCGGACTCACAACCAAACAGCATAATACTTGAGAATAGTAAAACAATGAAAAGCAAACAACTCTTCATTTTGTCGTTCCTCATTGCAGGCTTTGTAATTGTTACATTTGCACCAATAGATGCGAATGCGCAAATAGAAACAATAATACCGCGCATCATAACGGAGTTTGAATCAAAAACAAGCACATGGAGCAAAGCACTCCAGGGATATGCCTTTGATCTGTTCAGGCTATGTACAACATTAACTGTTGTTCTTTTCGGCGTCAAGGCAGCCATCGGAAGAGACAATATTGGAGAAGTATTTGGCCAATTCATTTCGACAATACTATTTTGTTGCTTCATTGCAGCCACAATTGTCAATTATCAAGACTGGTCGTGGAGCATCATCAACGGACTGAACAATATCGCAACAAACCTCGGCCCATCTAAATACAACGCCACAGACCCGCTAATCGCAGGAATCGAACTGACAAAGACTATATTTGATAAAATGAAATTCAAGAGCGTTGATGACGCAGTAAACTCCATCGCATTTGCATTATGTGGGCTAGTGATCTTGATTGCATTCGCCTTGATGACCGCACAGCTAGTCTTTGTTAAGTGCGAAGCGCTCGTGTCAATGAATGCTAGTGTAATACTACTTGGTCTTGGTGGCGCAACAATATTCAAGGAATACGCAATTAGCGTAATGAGATATGTTCTATCTGTTGCATTCAAGCTTTTTGTACTACAGCTCGTAATGGGCTTAGGTTTAAAATTTATGCAGGGATTGACGTTTGAAAATTCAAACCTCGAAGACATATTTATTGCCATTGCAGTCTCCATAATACTTCTGGCCCTAGTCAAAAGCATACCTGACGTATGCGCCGGAATCATAAATGGAGCGCACGTGAACAGTGGCGCAGTCCTAGGTCAAGCAGCAACTGCGACAGCAGCCGGTGCTGCTGTCGCAGTCGGAGGTGTACTGGGTGCGGCAATGGGCAGCGGGCGCGGGATCGACGCCACAAGAAAGGCCGCCCAGATCGCTTCAATGGATGGAGCCACTGGCCTGGGGAAGGCCCGCCACATGGCGGGTTCACTTTGGCAGGCGCACAAACAGGCCAAGGCCGAGGGCGGCAATCTATCTCATGGCGAGCGCTTTGGGGCCGCTATGAGTTCGAGGCTCCAGGAAATGAAAATGCGCAACCTGGGCCTGTCTGGTGATGATTCCAGTTCCGGCAGCAAAGATGGAGGCAGCAATGGCCAGGCGTAACCGCAGTCCCATGGACGGCTTTACGCCCCCTCACTCTGTCAACTGCTCCACCTTCACGCCTAGTGCCGCAGCAATCTTAGCCAAGGTAGCTCGGCGGGGTTTGGTGTCCAGCGCCTCCATCTGGGCATACGCTCCGCGCGAGACCCCAGCTCTGACCGCAACCTCCTCCTGGGTCAGACCAAGGTGCTCACGCCAAGCCCGCATCAGGCTTTTGTCCTCCAAAAGGGCGATTTCCGCCACCTCTACAGGGATGTTGGAAGACGATTCCTTCTGGCCGGTCAGCTCCAGATACTCGGGGTACGGCACGAGCACGAAGAGGGGGTTCCCTCCATGCTCGATCACTTGGTGCTTAGTAGGTGCGCTCATCTCTCCTCCTCACTTCTGTGACGGTGATGGTGTCTCCGTACACGGTGAAAATGGCTCGGAAGTCGCCCACCCGCAGGCGGTAATCGTCCCGGCTCGTCAAACTCTTCACGTTTCGGCAGTCCGGCCAATCCTTCAAAGCCTTCACGGCCTTGATGATGGCAGCCCTATCAGCCAGAGGAAACTTGCGCATCTGTTTGAAGGCTCTCGGTGTGATCGCAACCGTGTGCATAAAATGAATGTATGTTTGTGAACGTTTTTCGTCAATAAAGACTAACAAAATATGGCATGTCGCACACGGAATAAAGCACGAAGAGATGAAAACACGAAAGCCGGAAAGAGTCAGACGATACGCTCAGAATGGGTAGACGCGAGCGCCCCAGGCAGCGGTCCCAGGCTAAGAACCGTGCAACGACATGCCGTTCAAATTTTGAACAACAAGAATGCTCTATAATTGCACCATAAACCATAGGGACTTGTTATGGATAATACCACCACAAAGATAGTTACAGATGCCGAGAAAGAAGCCATGCGCGGAGAGTGCATGATGCTTTCGCAGTGGGCGTTTGTGAAAATACGTTTCATTTGCGGTTACGGAACTGGGCTTACCGCTGGGGAAGAGGCTTGGATTTGGACCTTGGCGGAGTTCGCCCACAACCTTCCGCATTTGATTAAGTATGACTTTTCCCGACCTCTGTTCTTTGTCCAAATGGATCAGATGAAATGCCTGCAAAAACTCTACATGCGCCATCATAAGGAGATAGTCGGCCGTCGTGCCGAAGGTTGGACGAAAGAACGAATTTATACGTCACTCTTTCCACAGAGCATTGCCAGCAACGCACCCTCAGAAGCTGGGCAAAGCACGGGGAAAGACAATGCGTGATTTCGGATCAACCACACGAGTCGGGTTATTCCATTTACAAGGCGGATTTTCCCACTTGCCGGGTGGATCACCGTACCAACCTCGGAGAGAGGGACAGGGTTCTCTCGCCCATGAGAGAATCCATCCTCAGCCTATGGCAATTTTGTTCTGTTGGCGTGATCGTCCAATGAGCAATTTCTATGGTCGTATTCATCCCACTGTCTCAAGAACTTTGTCGCACTTACCTCAACAACATGGTAGCCGCGATGTTCTTGAAGCCATTTGTCATCGCAGCACATGTACACAACGCGTCCATCTTTAAGTGATATATCAAAAATCACATTTCCCCCGTCAGTACGCATTTAGCAGTAGCGCTGAACATTTTTACTCTCAAAACAAAGTAATGAGGGAGTAGCAGAGTGTTGTGGAAATCAAAAATGAAACCGGAAGCCGAGGATCGGGCTGCCTCAACAGAGAGGTCCTCCTACGTGCGTGGACGGGAGGAATGGCTGGAGCGCTATGGCAGTTACATCCAGCGCACCAGGCAGTGGCGCATGGCGGCGTTCATTGCCCTTGGGATCACCGGCATCTCTGTCATGGGCAACGTAGTCCAGGCCACTCAATCAAAAATTGTACCCTATGTCGTTGAGGTGGACCAACTGGGGCGGGTCGCTGCTGTCGAGCGGGCCTCCGTGGCTTCGCCGACGCCAACGAGAGTCATTCAGGCGGAGTTGGCCACCTTCGTCACACAGTGGCGCTCCGTGACTGCCGACCTGGACCTCCAGAAGAGGTTCATCGAGAGACTGTCATATTTCGCCATCGGCGCTGCCAAGGGGCAGATGCGCCAGTGGTACGAAACCAACAACCCCTATGAGCGGGCCAAGGACAAACTCGTTCAGGTCAACATCAAGAGCCTGCCCGCGCAGGTCAGTGCCGACTCCTGGCGGATTGAGTGGACCGAAGTCACGCGAAACCACTCTGGCGTCCAGGTCGCCAGTGAGGGCTATCAAGCGACCCTGACGATCCAAATCCAGCCTCCCACCACGGACGCGCAAATTCTTCGGAACCCTGGGGGCGTTTACGTGACGGGCATGTCCAGTTCCAGCGTGATGGAACCCGCATCAATTCCCAAAAAGTAGGAAGCAGCATGTTGAAACGATTGTTCGTGGCGGTGTTCGTGACCCTCCTCCTGAGGCAACCTCTTTTGGCTGCGGAGCAGTCGCGCGCTGACGAGAAAGGAAAGCCCGCAAAAACCATAATGGTTCCCGAGGAGTACCAAATGGATGCCTCGGCCAGCCAGCGGACGACAGGCAAGGGAAAATCCCCCGAGCAACCCCGCCAGGCGGACTATCTCAACCCCGACGTGCCGCTGAACGCAAGAGAACGCCAGGCCGTGAAAATGGCCCAAGACTGGGAAACTTCTGGAGCTACGCCCATCCAGGCCAACGGCAAGCTCATGTTCCCATATGGAGCCTCTTCCCCGACGGTCATCTGCGCTCCAAGCCTCATTTCCGTGGTTGAGCTCCAACCGGGCGAATCTTTGAATGAAGTTGTGGTCGGCGACTCGGCGCGCTGGGTTTGCGAGGTGGTCAAGTCGGGAAACACCGCCCATGTCCTGATCAAACCCATGGATGCCGGTCTTGTCACTAACGCGATCATCACCACGGACCGCCGGGCTTATATCCTGAAGCTGGTCAGCCAACGCACCGGCCACACTCCCCGTGTCGGCTTTCTCTACCCGGAAGACAACGCCATCCGGATTAAAGAGAAGGACGCCAGGGAAACCAAGGATAAACAGTGGAAGACAGCGGATGCGGATGGTGAGCCAAAGGATCTGAGCCAACTGAACTTCAGTTATGAAATCAAGGGGGATGCCCCTTGGAAGCCACTCCAGGTCTTCGACGACGGTCGTCAGATGTTCATCAAGCTCCCATCTTCGGTCCAATCCGGTGATGCCCCTGTTCTTCTCGTGCGCAACGGTGGCCAGGATACGATGGCGAACTTCCGCCTGAAGAACATGGCCATGATCGTAGATGGCGTATTCCAGGAAGCGTTTCTCATTTCTGGCGTCGGCAGTAAGCAGCAACGCATTACCATCCGCAAGAAGTGAGGCTGGCGATGCGATACATACTTCTACTGCTCCTGGCCGTGCAGCTTCAGGGCTGCGTCATGCAGACCCGCCACGTGGATAACGGCGGCATTCCCACATACGACGGAGTGAGCGACACGTACCCCGGAGACGCCCAATCCCTAGCCACCATGGCAGCTGAGGAACTGGCCCGCCGTTATCCTCCGGGTCGCACGACACTGACCCTGGCCAAAACGAAAAGTACCTTCGGTCAGGAACTGGACACTACTCTGCGGGCTCAAGGCTTCCTGATCTCCGCCCCTGACTCTCCGGCTGGAATCAGGGTCGGCTATACCTTGGACGTCATCCGTGATGAGACCTCGCCCACTTGTTACCTCCAGGTCAGGACTTCCGACGGTGAATCCTTCGGAACGGTTCGCCCCCTGACCATAGCGAGCCTGTCGCACAGAATCGATGCTCCCTCCGTGAAGTCTCCAACGTTTTCTCCTTTGGAGTCCCTCCCTCTGCTGGGTGAGCCGACGGTTGCCACACCTTCCCAGGTTCAGGTCCATCCAGACAGGCTGATGAAAGGTACTGGGCCTGGTGCAAAGCCAGGCTCAGTACCTCCCACTGTCCCGGCGCATGATGCCGGGGTGCCGGTTCGCAGCAAGAGCACGTCGGCGCGGATCGCAAAACGCAACAAGATACCGGTGGAGGAGTTCTGCCGCCTGAACAATTTGAAGCCGGATACCGTCCTTGAGGCCGGGCGGATGGTGTTCCTGCGTGGATCTGTTGCTGAGCCTGTTTTTCCCGCCACGGCACAGGCCGTTCCTCCGGCGTCCTCCGGGGACCGTCAGCCCAAGCCTTTGGCATCCGCAAAGCCAACCCCTGCAACGAACCCAGTTGCTCTTTCTGCTCCGGTCTCGGCTCCCGCGCCCGTGGCCAAGCCAACAGAAGCAAGCCCTGCCGCCACAAGACCCATGGACCCCACGCCGGTTTCGGCTGGGAATTCTGTCCCTACTTCAGCCCCTGCCGTTCCAGTTGCTCCAGCATCACCCGTCCAGGAGGCCCTTGCAGAACTGGCCCCCCCGCCGGGGGGGTCCGATGCAGCCCCTTCGGCAGGTCCAGTTCCGAGCTGGATCATTGAGCCGGGCAGTCTTCATGCTCAGCTCGAGTCATGGGTGATCAAGGCCCAATACCAGCTGGTTTGGAAGGCGAAGCATGATTTTGAACTTGAAGCCAGAGCCAAGTTCGACGGGGATTTCGTTGGAGCCATAAAGCAGCTTTTTGCTGGCCTGCATCGCGGAGGGAACCCGCTGCGAGTGACTGTGTACCAAGGAAACAATGTTGTTGAAGTTGCGGAGGATTAGAATGTCGAGATGGATATTTTTGTTGCTCGCCCTGGTTCTCGCCGCTGGAGGATGCGCCAAGAAGATCACTCAAATGGATTCCGTAGAGCAACAGGGCGAGAAGTTCCGCGATCAAAGCCGGGCTCGTACCGTGGATGTAACGCCGGAACCATATCTGGGGGCGAAGGCCATGCCGCTCCGCGCCAGCGCCAACCCTATCCTGAACAAGCATGTGACGCTTCGGCGCACGGGATCACTGCCCGCGATAGCGGCCTCAATCAGCGAACTCGTATCGCTCCCGGTCCAGGTTGCTTCCGACCCGGACGAATCGGGGAAAAAGAGCGGTCCTACAGCATCAAATTCGGACCAAGGACATTCCGCGCCTTCCGCTCCTGCTGCGCCCGTTTCTCCCCCTGGCGTCAACATGGAACTGGAAGCCCTCCTGGCTGTTCCAGGGGGTTCCGCAGGTGGTTCGGGAGGCTCGAAAAGCGATGGCAGGCAGCTGACGATCTCATACGAGGGAACCTTGCGGGGTCTGCTCGATCAGGTGGCCATGATCTCCGGTTACGGCTGGGATTACGACTCCAACAGCGGAAACATTCTTTTCGCGCGGATGATGGTCAAGACGTTCACCCTGCTGGGTGCTCCCGGAAAGGTCACGTACGAAAACAAGTTGACGAACAAATCCAAGGAATCCGCCGCGTCCAGCATCGGTGGATCACGGGTGAACCAGACGGTCTCTACGGCGGACACTTCTTCGCAGACTGCCCAATCCACCGGAACCAGCCTTTCCTTCGACATCTGGGCGGATACGGAAAAAGAAGTGAAGGCGCTGATCTCTCCCAAGGGCGCTGTGGTCAGCAACCAGGCTGCGGGTACGATCACCGTTCGGGATACGCCTGACTCTCTGCGGCGCGTGGCCTCCTACATTGAAGAGTTGAACAGCCGCATCTCCCGCCAAGTGGCCCTTACGGTCCAGGTCTGGGCATTGAACATCTCCGACAACACGGATGTCGGCTTCAACCTCCAGGCTCTTTTCGAGGACAAGGACATCTCCGTGGTGGCAGGCAACCTGGCCAACATCGGGAGCGTCAACACGGCTGCGGCCACCATCGTCTCCGGCAAGCTCAAGGGCTCGGGGGCCATGCTTAAGGCATTGCGTCAATGGGGAAAGGCGTCTCAGGTCACGTCGGCAGGCGGGCTCGTGATGAGCAACCAGCCGGTGCCGGTCATGGCGATCGAGCGTCGCGCTTATCTGGCCAGCGCGGGAACCTCTACGACCAATTTCAACCAGACAACGGAACTGACTCCCGGAGAGGTCACTACCGGTTTCAGCATGACCGTGATCCCGCACATCCTGGATCAACGCAGGGTGATCCTTCAGTACAATATCAATCTGTCAGCTCTCGAAGAGATGAGCGAGATCAAGACCTCAGACATCACGATTCAATTGCCGCAGACTTCAACGCGCGCCTTCTCCCAACGTTCCACGATGAAGATGGGTCAGACGCTGGTGCTGTGCGGATTCGAGAAGGAATCGCGTGATTCAAACACGTCCATCGGCATACCGACCACCGCGAGGAAGACCCAGTACGGCAGAACGTTGCTGGTGATCACCATCCAGGTGGAATCAGCCGAGGTTTAGATGCGCCGCGTCTCACTCCATAATAGGAACTGGGCTGTCGGCCTCCAGTGGAATTTGAACAACCAGAAGTTGGGCATACCGGAACTGAGGCGGACTGCCCGGAAAGAAGGCCCTTCCGTGGACATGGTTGCTTTCCGGCAGCGTCAGTACGCCTTCGGCGCGAGCCAGGGCGACTTCCAGGCCTGGCGCGGCGTGCGCGCCTTGGCCTCTTCGATACAGGTAGCTTCCCCCTCGTTCGTGGGACTGTTCTGCCTGGAAGATGCCGAGGGCCAATTCTGGTGGGTGTTTGCCATGTCCCAGTCGATCGTGGTGGGCATGGGCGACCAGGTCTTCGCGACACGGGAGGACGCAGAAGCTTCGATTCAATCTCTGCGCGGCCTGTTGGACACAGATTTCGAGGAATCCGTGATCTGTGAAACTGTTGAAGAAAGTCTCAAATGGCTCTCCCCCCTCGTACCCTCAATTCTATTCGCGCTGCCGAGCAGGAGCGGGGGTTCCCTAACCCCCTTGCACCCTGTTCCGGCTCAACAGCGCAACAAAGTTGTCGCGACCGTCGCTGTCCTTCTGCTGCTGGCCGGAGTCCATGGCCTGAAGCTTTTCCTGGAGCATCAGGCCGGGAAGAAGGCCGTGGAAGCCACTCGCGCGGCCATGCTCAACAAGGAACAGCGCCGTCGGGAAATCCTGACCAACCCCGAGCAGCACTTTCAACGGCCTTGGATTGCCGCACCTGACATGAGGGAGACCATCCAGGCAGGACTCAAGACCATGCTGTCCTTGCCCATGGTGGCCAGCGGCTGGGTCCTGGAAGGAGCGACCTTTGACGGCCAGGCCGTCAACGCTTCCTGGGGGCATCGCCCTGGGGCAGATTATACCCATTTGCCCCTTGGAGCGCGTCTTGAGAATCCGCAAAAGGCCATCTCTCGCGTCCCGGTTCCCAAAGTCTCTCGGCTCCAGGGAACGCCCTCCCTGTTTCCGCGCGAGGACTGCACGAAGCGCTTCTACGCTTGCACACATGCGATGGGAGCCCGCCTCAAGCTGACGTTCCATGCGCAGGAGAAGATGGTCATTGAGGACGTGGAGGTGGTGTGTCCCTGGTTACGCGGCCAATGGGAACTCAGCGACGTGCCAGCTGCGGTTGTTCTGGATGGGTCATTGCCCGAGGCGTTCACCAAAATGCCAGGGCTCATGTTGGACAGCATGGTCCAGGAGAAAGGCTCCTGGACGTTCAAAGGGGCTATCTATGCGATTTCTCGATAACAAACGTATCATCTGGGTCATGGGTGGTGGTTTTGCAGTTGTATCCCTGATTTACATGGGGTCGCTGGCTGTAAGTCAGTGGATGTCCCCAACGCCGCCTCCCATACCACAGTCCTCCTCGAAGGCTCCTAAAACGCCCGCCGTCAAGCCTGGCAAGGACGCTCCAACTCCATCGTCTCAAGAGATGCAATTCAAGCCGCCCGAGACTTCGACGGCCAATGCCCAAGGCGAAACGAGTTCCAAGGCTGAATCTCCCATTCCTGTGGCCGGAAATCTGGGAGTGATAACCACCCTCCGGGCGCAGCTCGAAGAAATTCGAATCAAGGCCGCAATCGCGCAGGAGCGCGAAAAGATCCAGCCCAAGGCGGCTCCTGTACAGCCGCAGGCCATCGCTTTGCCCGAGTTGCCCAAGTCCACTCTGGTTCCGAAAGCCAAGGATGTTTCCCCGGTGGTGGTCTCCATCCAGGGAGTGGATGGACGATCCACCGCGAATGTCCGGCTGGGCTCGGGGCAGTTGGTGTCACTGCGGCCCGGAGATCGTTTCTCCGGTGGCGTGGTCAGCACCATCGATCGGCGGGGGGTTTCCATCCGCCGTGGCCACACATTCACGATCCTGGCTTTCGCGCAGGAGGTGTCATGGAACTGAACTCCTTTGTTGAGGGCGTACCGGAGTCCATGCGAGGCCGAGTCGCCTTGTTGGATGGCATGCTGCACATGAGCGCTGAATTGCGGGGCAACCTGGAAATGGTGTCCTTCGTCGGCAACATGCGACGGCGCGGCATCGTGACCTACGAATTTCATCCCCCGCAGGAATTTGATGGGAAATATGCCAACTTGGCTTCCCGCATCGGGCAGGGAGACAATGAAGTCCAGCAGTTCGCCATCGATCTGCTGATGAAGGCATATCTGTCAGGGGCGACAGACATTCATATCATCGACTTCGGCCCTTACACCATGATCCGGTTCCGAATTCTCGGCATGCTTACGGATTATACCCAGCTTGATGGTGATTTTGGTCGTTTAGTCATCTCCTGTCTTTACGGGTATTTCAGCCTGTCTGCGGACACATGTTTCAGCCCTTCGGAGCGCCAGGACGGTCGGATAGCCAAACGGGACTATCTGCCTTCCCTGGTGCATTCAGTGCGCGTGCACAGTGAACCGGTGGAGTGCACCTTGGCTCTGGACGGCGTGGGCACGTCCATGTCCTTGCGACTGCTTTACGACTCCACCTCAGCCACGGGAACCCTGACCGAGCGCATGGCTAGGCTCGGGTTCACCGCCGAACAGTGCAATACCGCCCAGTACTTAACCCGGCGGACCGGGTTGACCATCATCTCAGGTCCCACCGGACATGGGAAATCCACCCTGCTCAAGCATGTCATGGAGGCCCAAGTCGAACGGAACCCCGAGAAAGCGTACTTTTCGATCGAGGACCCCCCCGAGTATCCGCTCAAAGGCGTGCGCCAAGTGCTGATTTCGAGCAACGTCAAGGCGAGGCGTGCGGACGCTTACCGGGATGCCATCGCGGGTGCCATGCGCTCCGATCCTGACGTGCTGATGATCGGAGAAATTCGCTATACTGAAGCGGCTATAGCCGCCATCGACGCGGCGCTCACCGGCCATGCGGTGTGGGCGACAATCCACGCCAACAACGCCTTCGGCATCATCGCGCGCATGGTCAGCACCCTGGCCACGCATTTCCGAAACCCGTTGGAGCAGCTTTGCGACCACAACGTACTAGCCGGGCTGGAATACCAGCGCCTCATTCCGGTGTTGTGTCCCACGTGCAAGGTTCGTCTGCTTGATCTGAAGCCGGAGGAGAGGAGCCATTACGTCCCCGAGGATGTTCAAGACCGCCTTAGCCGCGTTCTTGATGACCGCGAGGGCGTCTATGTTCGTGGTGAAGGCTGCGCCGAATGCAGCAAACGGGGTTTGGTCGGACAGACTGTGGCGGCGGAGATCATCGCCACGGATCAGGAAATGCTGGGCTACCTGCGCGAGGGCAATATTCCCCGGGCCCACGAATACTGGGTCAAGGAAAAGGGGGGCGAGAGCTACGTCCAGCATGCCGTCAATCTGATCAAGTCTGGGCTGGTGGACCCTTACATCGCTGAAGAACGCCTGGGAGTGCCTCTCAACTTCACTCAGGTCTTCATGCAGGGAGGGCGGTCATGATGGGGGTCTTTTCCAACTTCATGCACCGCCTGAGCTTCAATGCGTCCGTGCGCATGCGGACTTGGAAAAAGCTGGCGGCTCAAACCCGCCATGGGCTCAACCTGGATCAAAGTCTGCGCCAGATGCAGCATCGGGCGTCATTACGGCGTTCGCCCTCTGCCAAAGTCTATTCCCGGATACTCGAGTACCTTGGACTCGGACATAGCCTTGGGGCCTGCCTGACGGAATACGCCACACCGGAAGAGATCATGCTCATAAGCTCCGGCCAACGTTCCGGCAAGTTGCCCGAGGGTCTTGAACTGGCTGCCAGTCTGCTGACTGCCAGACGAGCCATCCTGCGGGCCGTGGCTTCCGCCTTGGCGTATCCAGCCTTCCTGTCGGCCATGATCGTGGTGCTGCTTCTGGTCGTGTCCATCGTGGTGATGCCGAAATTCGCCATGCTTTCGGACCCGTCCTCATGGCACGGCGCGGCGGCGATCCTGTACAAGACGACCTCGTTCGTGACCTCACACATGGGGATAGTGGCCCTTCTGGTTCTCCTGGGCTCTCTGTCCACATCTCTACTGACCCTGGCCGTATGGACCGGAAGATTCCGGCTTCTGGTGGAAAACCTGCCTCCATGGTCCATCTACAGGCTGACCGTTGGCTGCGTGTGGCTGTTCACCGTCTCAACGCTCATGCGCTCGGGCATGCAGTTAACGCATATCCTGGAGAGTATGCTCAATTCCGACCGCATCCCCGCATATCTTCGAGAGCGCATCCTGGCCATTTCCCTGGAGACGGGTACGGGCAAGAACTTCGGCGAAGCCCTGCACGACTGCGGGATGGAATTCCCCGATTCGGAAATGGTCGATGATCTGCGTGTGTACGCTTCCCTGCCCAGCTTCCATCTCAGGATGCACGAACTTGCAGCCGAATGGATGAACGATGGCGTTGAACTCGTGAAGCAGCAGGCAAGGGTGCTCAACATCGCGGCAATAATCGCTTTGACTGGCTTGGTCAGCCTCATCGCGGGTGCCATCGGCTCTATGCAATCTCAACTTCTGCCTTCTGGAGGATTCTGATGACGCTTCTTGAAACCCTTGGTGCCATTCTGGTTGGACTGATCATCCTGGCCGGGGCCGCGCTCGGCCTAAATTCCGCCTTCAGCTCGTCCAAGCTGGGCGAGACGGAACAGAACCTCATCACCCTGCGGATGCAGGTTCAGCAGATGTTCTCCGGCAGCTCCGACTATACCGGCCTGGATAATGCCCTAGCACTCCAAGCGGGGTTGGTTCCCAAACCCTTTATCAAAGGCTCCAGCCTTAGAAATTCCTTCGGTGGCGATATTACCCTTGCACCAGTCAATGGCACGTCTGCCTTTTCGATTACCTTGACATCTATCCCTCAGGATGAATGCACCAAGCTGGCTAAATTTCAAACGGACGCTTGGTTGTCGGTGAACGTCAATGGCACGGACGTGACGGGGGGGACAGTCGCCGACATCGTGGCTGCGTGTGCCTCAGCAACGAACACGATCACCTTCACGGCGAGGTAGTAGTGGTGTTGTCGGACCTGACGTTTTCCGACCTCCTCATTCTCCCAGACGGGTCCGCGAAGCTCAAGGGATGCCCGGAAACCGGGCAACAACTTATTCCTCTGCCCGCCAAATGCACAGAGGAAATAAGTGATCTGCCCAAGAAGCTCATGGACGCCTTTTTGTCCATGAGACAGCTCGACCCGACATCTGGCATGCGGATCAGCCGTACCACGATCCGATTTCAGCACGGCGGAGTGCATTATCGGGTTGCAGACTTCCAGGATGTTGATGGTGGCCGAACTTGGTTCTTGCGCCGCCTACCTGCCGCAGTACCCGACCTGTGGTCGCTGGGGCTTCCTCCTTTCCTGTGTGAGTGGTTTCTCATGGCTCGGCAGTGTCACGGCCTAGTCCTTGTCGCCGGTGCTCAGGCCAGCGGCAAGACGACCACGGCCAGCGCCCTGGTGGCCGCTAGGCTCAAATTATTTGGCGGCCACGGGGTAACTTTCGAGAACCCGGCTGAACTGCCTCTGGGCGGAAGCTGGGGGGAACACGGCTACTGCTTCCAGACGGAAATCCATGGAGAGCATGAGCTGGCCGCGCACATTGAACGGGCTCATCTCTATGCCAGCCCGAACGTGATCTTCATCGGGGAGATTCACACGAAGTACGCGGCCATTGAATCCTTGCGCGTGGCGCTCGGTTCGCGCCAACAACTTGTGGTGGCCACCATCCACGGCTTTGACGTGCTGGCGGCTCTAGAGCGCCTCATCAACTGGGCTCAGGAGATTGATGGAGCCAATGCCTGCGAGAACCTGGCCAATTCCCTTCTGGGCATCATCTTCCAGGATTTGGAATGCGAGGAGAGATTGCAGAAAGTACCTCAGTTCCTTCTGTTGCCCTTCCCTTACGATGGGCAGTCCACTGATGCCTCCAGCCGCATGAAAGGAATCAGGGCGAAGCTTCGGGACAATCAACTTCATACCTTGGGCGACGACATGCGCCAGCAACGCAATCTGTTCGTGGATAAGGGGCTCAAGGCGGTATGAAGGCCCTTGTCGTACTCGCATTCCTCATGGGCGTCATGGCCATGATGCGGTTTGTCAGCATGGACTCCATAGACGAACAGCAGGCTCAGGCAATCGCGGTGAACTACGGCGTTTTCCGCAACGAGGTCTATCTCTACGTCTTCAATGGTCACAAGACGCCTGGAGACGTTGCCTCTTCTTCTCTGAACCTTCCCACTGGCTGGACGATGATGCGGCCCTGGAAGGCCCGTATCGAGGCTGGTTGCCTCTACGTTTGGGGCCCGGCCTCATCCGGGGAAATCGAGGCCACACGCACCCTCTTCTGGGGGAGCCAGGCAGTTGGCCGGGCCGACGGCGGCAAACTGGAACCCGAACACGGGGGCACGACTCCCGTGCCGACCTTTGTTCCCGAAGGAAACCTCGTCAGCGTGGTGAGGGTGAATTAATCCATGAAGCTCATTGAAGTAGTCGCCGCGATGGGGGTCATGTTCATACTACTGCCGTCCCTGGCCAACCTCTGGGTGATGGGCTCCAACGAACTGGAGAAGCGCCAGGCTGCGGATCAGCTTGGCCAGGTAAGCCGGGCAACTGCCGCTTATGTGCGCAAGCACCAGACGACTTTGCTGGGCCAGACAACGCCAACCAGCGGGCCTGTGATCGATACGGCTCCGCTTGTCGCGGAGAGTATCCTCCAGGCGGCTTTCCAAGGAAGCAATGTCTGGGGCCAGACGTATCAGATTCATTTCCGCCAACCGTCGTCGAATTCCCTTCAGGCCGTGATCCTGACCACAGGTGGCCGTGGCCACGATGCCAGCAAGCCCAAATTCGGCACGGCCATCGTACCCTCTGCTGCCGCCATGGCTGGAGGATCAGGCGGGTTCATACCCACGGGGGATATCCCTGGGCAAGCATCCGGGACGCTTCGCGGAGCTTTCGGCGGCTGGGTTCTTGACCTGGCCAGCGTGGGAATCGCATCCCCAGGTGCTGGCCACCTCGGGGCGCTGGCCACCTTCGACAGTTCAAGCCTTGGCCAGGATTTCCTCTACCGCGTCTCGGTACCTGGGCATCCTGAACTCAACGCCATGCAGACGGAACTGGACATGACGGATCATGCCATCCGCAGCGTCCAGGAAATCCAGTTTACTCCCCGGATTTTTGGCTCCGAAACCTGCGATGCTTCCGTGGAAGGAAGGGTTTTCCTCGATGCCAACCAGGGGCTCTATATCTGCCGCAACGGCAAGATGGAAGTCCTGGCCGACACCGGCAACAGCACGTTGTTCAAAAACGCCACACTGGCCAGGGATGGCGATGTCATTGAGAAACCCGTCTGCCCGCCGGGTAGCAATACCGTTCCTGAGATTTTCGTTGCGCCCTCCATCTCCGCCGCTGGTGCCGAAGCTCCTCCGCTGACTGCGTTTCAGGCCTGGGCCACCAGCCTCAATCCGACACAATGGCGCGTGAATCTACGGCTTTTGACCACTGACGATAACCTGGGCTGGGTCAATCCTATGTCGGACTATGGCCGCATCATCGTCTGTACCACTTGCGCCAAAGGAAGCTGAAGATGTCGAACGATCCGAATGTACTCGTGCAAACAGAGAGAATGCGGAAGTGGCCGCTCATTGCAGGCGCTGCCGCCATCCTGATGGTCATTGGGGCTCTGGTCTACTCCCTCCACTTCTCTGACAAGGGCAGGAAGGAGGACAAAGCTAAACCGACGATCATCACGCGCGATGACAAGCCTTTGGTGAGCGATGCTGGCGGCATGGGATTGGCGACGCCTCCTCCCGCGCCAGTGGAACAGAAGAAGGACGAACAGCCCCAGATCGTCGTGGTCACGAGTAGTGAACCGCCTGAGCTGCGTCGGGAAAGAGAAGACCTGAGAAGACAGAAACATCAGGCTGCCATGGCTGCCCTTTCTTCGCCACTGACTGTCCGCAAAGGAAAAGACAAGGATACTGCGCCGGACAAGGCCGGAGTGGTGCAAATCGCAGCCAAGGATGGCGAGGCTCGTTCTTCCAATGCTCCCGCTGATCGTCCTGGCCTCTCGGGCATGGCCCAGGGTGATTACAACCCTGCGGCTGACAAGGACAAGGAAGGCTTCTTCGACCGTTCCAAGGCTTCTGACCGGCAATGGCTGTCCTCGAGCGTTCGCATGGCCGGGCATCCATTCGAGGTCAAGACGGGCTCGATCATCCCTTCCGCGATGATCGGGGGTATCAACTCCGACCTCCCTGGCCAACTCGTCGCCCTGGTAAGCCAGAACGTCTACGACACAGCCGATGGCCGTTACCTGCTCATCCCTCAGGGCTCCAAGCTCTACGGCGTCTACGATTCCAGAATCATCTATGGCCAGTCCCGTGTGCTGGTGGCCTGGAACAGGATTATCTTTCCCGACGGCTCGGCCATCACTCTCGAATCCATGCCGGGGACCGATGCCGCTGGATACAGCGGCTTCAGCGACGAGGTGAACAACCACTACTTCCGCATCTTCGGCAATGCACTGTTGATGTCCCTCATCACCGGCGGCACATCCTGGGCCGTGGACTCCGTGACGCCAAACACCGGCGTCACCAGCAACGCTTCCCCTTCACTTCAGCAGCAAATGGCTTCCTCCCTGGCCGCTCAGTTGGGCCAGACGACGGCCCAAGTCCTCTCCAAGGGCATGAACATCAAGCCCACGCTCGAAATCCGGCCCGGATACCGTTTCAACGTCGTCGTTACCAAAGACCTGGTTTTCCGGGAGCCCTATCGCGAGAACTAAAGCACGTAAGAACAAAAACAAGAAAGCAAGATAGCAAACAACAACGGAAACAAGGAAGATAGTTTTCATGCAAAATCAGTACGGCCTCGGCGATCCTGGACGGAAGAAAGCCGCCCTTCGCTGGGGGTATCTGCTGTTTTCCCTGCTCCTGGCCCTGGCCAGTCTGAGTCTGGCCACACAACAGGTCGCCGCGTACTTCGCGTACCAGCCTGCCTTGGGCCTGCCTTGGATGTCCGCTTTCGGTACGGTCTGGTACGCCCCCTGGAAAATAATCACCTGGCATCAGCTAGGGAGCCAGCATGAAGCTGTGCGCCGGACGGTGTTCCATGGCCAGATGCTGTTCATGGTCCCGCAGATGCTCATTCTCGGCTACGCCCTGATGAGCGCGCGAAAGCCCAAGGGGCGCACTGACCTGCACGGCTCGGCCCATTGGGCGGCGGAAGAAGAAATTTCCGAAATGGGCCTTCTGGAAGGCCGTGGCGTTTATGTCGGCGGATGGGTCAAACAGTTCCATGGCTGGCAGGCGATCCGGCTGTGGCTTCGTCTCCGGCCAGCCTGGGCTCACTGCTACCTTCGCCATGATGGGCCGGAACACATGCTCCTGTATGCGCCCACACGATCCGGCAAGGGCGTGGGCATCATCATCCCAACCCTCCTTTCCTATCCCGGCTCGACGGTGAGCCTGGACATCAAAGGCGAGAACTGGGCTCTGACCTCACGTTACCGCCAATCCCTTGGGCATACGGTTCTACGGTTTGACCCTTCCGACTCCAGTGGAATCAGCGCCTGCTTCAATCCGCTTGAAGAGGTACGGCTGGACACCCTCCAGGCCATACCGGATGTCCAGAACATCGCCACCATGATCGTGGACCCGGAAGGCAAGGGCCTTCAGGACCATTGGAGCAAGGCAGGATTCGCCTTCATTGCCGGGGTGCTCCTCCATTGCCTTGTCATGGTGCGCCATCGGCAAAAACGAACCGCCACCCTCCACGACCTCGGGAACATGCTCGCTGATGAAAACCGCACCATCGAGGAGCTGCTCCAGGAGATGCTCGAAACGGAGCATGCGGCCCTCGTCAAGGAATGCTTCCCCAACGGGGCCACTGGCGGCGAGCATATCCACTTGTTCATCGCCAGTTCTGCCAGGGAAATGCTCAACAAGGCCGGGAACGAAGGTTCCGGCGTCGTCTCCACTGCCCTGGTCAACCTGGCGCTCTATCGTGACCCGGTCGTGGCCATGAACACATCCCGCTCGGATTTCCGAGTTCATGATCTCATGAATCATGAGGTTCCGGTGGACCTGTACCTGGTCATGAGCCCGGCTGACGTCAACCGGCTGCGACCACTGGTCCGCCTCATACTCAACCTCATCATCTCCCGCATCTGCGAACGCATGGAGTTCGAGAACGGCGAACAGAAGAAGCCCAACCGTCGGCTGCTGATGCTCCTGGATGAGTTCACGTCCATCGGGAAGATGGAGATCGTCAACAAGTCCATCGCCTATGCGGCGGGATACGGGATCAGCTACTTGCTCGTCATCCAGAACGTCGAGCAGCTCAATGAGACTTACGGGAAAGAGAACGGCATTAAGGGCAACTGCCATATCCGCATCGCCTACGCGCCGAACACTCTGGAAACGGCCAAGGAATTGTCGGAGATGACGGGCAAGACCACGGTCTTGACCCAGAAGACCTCCGTATCCGGCTCACGTTGCGGTCATTTGAAAAACGCCTCGGTCAGCGTTTCTGAAACAGCCAGGGCGCTCTTGACGCCCGACGAATGCATGCGTCTGCCCGGTCTCCAGAAAAAGGGCGACAAGGCCAAGAAACCGGGTGACATGCTCATTTTCGTTGCCGGGCGCTCACCGATCTACGGTCGACAGAATCTGTTCTTCCTTGATCCCACATTCTCCGAGCGGGCCAAGATGGGGGCTCCCGCCAAATCTGATTCCCTCTGTCCCGTGAAAAGCCCGGACGCCGCTGGCCGGGACAAAGAAAAGCCTGAAGGGCGCTCCTACGCGGATTACCTGAAGAAGCAGGGGGGATCGAAATGAAGCGCCTCCTCTGGATTCTGCTCCTGCTGGTCTGTTCTGGTTTCTTTCTCTTTCAGCAAGGGTATCGCTTCAACGGCACGCCCTCCATGCCCAAGGGCATTTATCAGCTCGTTCCCGGCAATCCTGGCATTGATCGCGGCGACCTGGTCAGCGTCTGTCTGGCCATTGAACCCTTCGCCTCCTTGGCCCTCGACCGAGGCTATCTGCGCTCTGGCTCCTGTCCTGACGGCAACGAGCCCCTCCTCAAGGTGGTAGCGGGCCTTCCCGGCGATCTTTTGGATGTGGGGCCGGAGGGTATTCGCGTCAATGGCCGGATGATGCAGCAAAGCATGAGCGCCTCCACGGACAGCCTGGATCGGCCCATGCCGATTTCTACCACCCTTTCTCCAGGCCGGATTCCTGAAGGAATGGTCTTGATCCTTTCTCGTGAACATCCCGGCGGTTTCGACGGTCGGTATTTTGGTCTGTTGCCGTTGGCGTCACTTCAGAAGGTGAAACCAGTGCGAGTCTTTGAACCCATAGGAGGATGATCGTGGACAAGGAGTATTTGATGGCAGCCGCCCGTGCGGTGGACGTTCAGGCCATGGAAAATCCGGGGTTGGGAATCCCTGTCGATCCCGAGGTTGCGGAGTTCATGGGAGCCTTCGAGGAACTGGCCGTCGGATCTGACGACCTGGAGGATATGGTCGCCGGAGATGAGGGCGTCAATAATGTCGAATGATGCAACCGTGCGCAAACCGGTCCACCAGGTGTTCGCCGCGCAGATCATCGAAGATCTCAAAACCGGGGCCGCGCCGTGGCAGAAACCCTGGCAGCCAGGTGAACTCCATTCACCAATGAACCCCGTTTCTGGCACGGTCTACAGCGGCATCAACAGGCTCATGCTCTCCCGCAAAGGGTATGCCGATCCCCGCTGGATGACGCTCAAGCAGGCCAACTCGCTGGACTGCCGTGTTCGCAAGGGCGAAAAATCACAGGCTATCGTCTTCTGGCAGTTCACCAAGGAAGAACCCTCCTTGGATGACACCGGCAAACCGGTGCTCGATGGCGACGGCAACCAGGTGGTGAACAAGGTGGAGCTGGCTAGGCCGATGGCTCGCTTTTCTTCCGTTTTCCATGTCAGCCAGCTTGAGGGCGACGTTCCCCCCTTGGACCCCTCCACGCTCATCCGGGGTTGGGACCCGAATGAGAAGGCGGAAGCCATCCTTCGCAATTCCGGCGCGGTCATCAAACACAACCAGCGCAATCGGGCTTTCTACAGCCCCACCAAGGATGAAATCAGCTTGCCTACCCTGGATCGCTTCCAGACCCCCGGCGATTACTACTCCACGGCGCTGCATGAACTCGGTCACTGGACCGGCCATGAGTCGCGCATGGGACGCGAGTTCGGTCCTTTCGGTTCGGAAGTGTACGCCAAGGAAGAACTCCGGGCCGAAATTGCATCATGGATGCTCGGCCAGGATATGGGCATCGGCTATGACCCAGGCCAACATCTGGCCTACGTGGATTCGTGGATCAAGGTGCTGGAGCAGGACCCTTATGAAATCGTCCGGGCCTGCCGGGACGCCGAAAAGATCAAACAATACGTGCTCACCATGGAACAGAAACAGGAACTCAGCAAAGGCCAGGAATTGGCTTCATCAAACCACACCCTGCCCGAGGGCTGGAGTGAATCCAGGCCCGGCGGTCTGGCAACGAACAAGGACCTCGTGACCGGTGGCATCGTGGACATGGTTATGCAGTCCAAACCGGAGGAGTGGTTCGCCATCCCGAACAACGATGGCCTCCTGGCGCAGTTCAAGGACAAATTCTTCCCCACCCGTGCCGATGCCTTTGCCGCTCTCAAGAATGCCTTGGAACTGTCTCGGGATGGTGCAGCGACCACCATGGCCCGTGATGTCGAGCCCTCCAAGGAACCCGCCGCGCCATCCCAACCGGCCACCGGGAAGGTGTTCCTGGCCGTACCCTTCCGTGAAAAGAACCTGGCCAAGGCTGCTGGTGCCAAATGGGACGCCGAGGCCAAACTCTGGTTCGCGCCGGAAGGTCTCGACCTGGCCAAGCTGAAAGCCTGGTTCCCTGACAAGGCTCCCAGCCAGGCCAAGACCATAGACCCTCTCTCTGAATTCGCTCAGGCGCTCCGCGATGCTGGGATTGACCTCAAAGGCCAACTCCCTGTCATGGATGGCAAGATTCACCGCGTCCCAGTTTTTGGCGGCAAACCTCAGGCGCGCGACGGGGCTTATCAAGGCTTCCTCGATGGCCGTCCTGCAGGATGGTATCAAAACTACCTGACCGGTGAAAAAACCAAGTGGAAGGCCACAGGGCATACGCTGACAGAAGAACAGAGAGTAGCCCTGAAGCTGGAGGCTGAACAGCGTAGCCAGCAACGTGAGCGTCAGCGCCAGGCGCTCCAAGACGACGTGGCACGGAGGTGTGAGCAGGATTTTGCGGCTCTACCGCCCATCCGGCCCATGGTGGCCATCAATAACCCCTATCTTCTCAGCAAGGGTGTGCCGCCTCTTGGGGACATCAAGGAATCCTCTGACGGCATGCTTCTTCTGGTTCCTCTTCTCAATGCCGACGGCGTTCTGCGGAACGTCCAGGAAATTGACTGGGACGGTGAAAAGCGTTTCCAGGCAAGCGGCGAAAAGAAGGGCTGCTTCTTCCTGATCGACCCTGAAAAGAAGCTGGAGCAAGGGGAAATCCTTCTTACCGAGGGATACATTACCGGTGTTAGCCTGCACATGGCCACGTGCAAGCCCGTTGCCGTGGCCTTCGATGCAGGCAATCTTGAGCCCGTGGCCAAGGCTTTGCGCGAAAAGTTCCCCATGGCCAAGATCGCGATCTGCGCCGACAACGACCACGCCCGCGAGCATGGCAACATCGGAGTGGAGAAAGCCCAACAGGCCGCTCAGGCGATAGGTGGTTGTGTTGTCGTGCCAGCCTTCACCAAGGAGGAAATGTCTGCGAGGCTCACCGACTGGAACGACCTCCATAAAAGCCGTGGACTTGATGAAGTCACAAGCCAGATCGCCACAGGCCTGACCAAGGAAAAATGTCGGGGGATGGTAAGGTGATCCGAGTCCTCGCCGGTACCGTCTTCGTCCTCCTGATGTGCGGGCAAGCCCTGGCTGGCCAGGACTTAGCCAGCCTTTTCGACGCCCCATGTGGTCGTTACAGCGTGCCGCGAGCTCTGGCCTTGGCCATCGCTGGTCAAGAGTCCGGGATGCAGCCGTGGATTCTGAACATCGCGGGGCGAACAGTCAGACCCGCCACGAAAGAGCAGGCCGTAGCGATCAGCCGCGCGGCCCTGGTCGCAGGCATCTCCTTCGATGTGGGAGTCATGCAGATTAACTCCTGGTGGATCAGACGCTACCGCCTGCCACTAGAGGTCATCCTGGACCCTCCCGGAAACATCCAGGTGGGCGTCTGGATTATCGGCAAGGAAATCAAGCGTCATGGACTGAACTGGCGCGCAGTCGCCTCCTACCATACCCCTGTCGATCGCAACCCCGAACGTGGCAGGGCTTATGCTGCTGCCGTGCTTCGCCGTCTTGGCGGTGAAGCGTCGTCACTTCCATCTTTTGCTCCAACCATTGCTGCCCAGCGTCCTTCCGCCTCGCCGATGCTGGTGAAGCGGTTCCGGGAAGTGGCCAGCAACGAAATGAAAGGATCATGAGGTAGCACGCCATGAAGCTTTTGATTGTCGAATCGCCGGGCAAGGTTAAGAAGATTCAGGGGGGCCTGGGCAGCGGCTGGAGAGTGGAGGCCAGCGTCGGACACGTGCGCGATCTGTCCCTGTATGACATAGGAGTGAGCCCCCCAAACTTCCGACCGTCGTATGCCCCAATCGAGCGCGGCAAGTCGGTCTTGGCCAAGCTGGCCAGCGCGGTATAAATCTCGGACTCTGTTTTCCTAGCCATGGACCCCGACCGCGAAGGAGAGACCATAGTTTGGCATCTGAAAGACACCCCGCGCCTGGTGAATCCTAGAAGGATCACCTTCTCGGAGATCACGGAGGAGGCCGTCAAAATGACCTTGGAACAATCCCGGGCCTTGGACAGGAACCTCATTGAGGCCCAGGAGAGACGGCGGATGCTGGACAGGCTTGGTGGGCTAGATGGTGTCCGTCCCCCTTTCTCTCGCCATCGGTTGCAAACAGTCGACAGAGAGGGTGCAAAGTCCGGCTTTGCGCCTAATGATAAACCGACTCTGAGCACTTATAAATGCCCGGAGTGCGAGAAACCTCTGGCTCACCGCACCAAGGACGGGCCAGGAGCATACAACTTCTGGGGATGCTCCGGCTTCCCAAATGGCAAGGTTACTTTCCCGGACGACAACGGCAAGCTTGAGGGAGCGGAATGATGCGCCTACTTCGTTTGATCTTCCTGCTGTTGGCGTTGGCCATACCCAAGCTTGCCTTGGCTGCCGATGCCACCAGCTTCGACCCGATGGCGGTCGCTATCACCAGCCAAAGCACCATCGCCGTGGGGACGGTGGTCGCGTGGCCATCTGGCTCCAACCCTGCTGATATGGGCAAATGGCTTGAGTGCAACGGTCAGGCCGTTCCCGCTGGCAGCTCCTATGACCGCCTGCGGGCTGTCCTGGGTGGCCAACCCATCCCGAACTATAATGGCCAATTCCTGCGCGGCACAACCACGGCGGGGCTTGTCGGTACTCAAGTATCAGACACCATCAGGTCACATACGGTGTCCGTTCCTGGGCAAAACGCGCCTGTTAGTGGTGGGCTCAATTCGACGTCTTTGAGCGGATCGGCGTCGCCCCAAACATATTGGTTTACGCAGACCGTAGTTAATACAGGAGGTGATTACACAGGTGGTGGCGGTATGGGTGCTGTTACTGGTGCAAACTACAACACTGAAACGCGTTCAACGGCAGGTGGATCAATTTCCGGGTCGCTCAACAGCGGGTCGTTGACGGGAACGGCCTATGTTAGCGCTCAAACCGGAACCTACAGTGGTGGTTCGGAAACCGCGCCCGTTCACACGAGGGTGCGGTATCTCATCCGTGCGATCCTCTGAGTGAAGGAGTACCTGTGGTTGTAAATACTTTGTGGAGGGCATTTCAGGGTCCGTGCCTTGCTTTAGAAGAGTTGAGGGTCGGTCGGTCATTTTTGCTTTTGGAGATGACTACAGGCGATGAATTGCTGGTCGCGGAAATGATGCTGCGCGAGGTTCGGAACGATGGCCATGCTGTCGATCTGGTCATGTTCATAGTTTACTCCACTGACAGTCAGGCACTGCCTCCGGGTGATACCGTCGTGCGCCAGGTGGACTTGGCCAACAGCGAGAGAGCGAACTGGACTCTCGTGAAGATCCATTACTGTTAGCCCCATTATGAGACGGTTTGCTCATTGGTGGCGGTCAGGCTCCCTGCCTGCGACTTGCAAACCTGGCGGAAGTTGTCCCAACGGCATGCGACCTGAGGTTTCAGGATGGATTGTGTCTCATGGTGCTTCCGGTGGGACAGTCGAGCTAGTTTCGTGGAAATAAACACATAATAAATATTGCACGAAGCGGACCATGTGTATTATTTATTATGCATGAGCAAGCGAACAATGGCGAAAGAGGCCCTCCCTGCTTCAGCTGCGAACGCCCTGGCCAAGCTTGGCCAAGATATCCGGGCTGCCCGAGTGCGGCGAGGAATAACCTCAGCAGAGGTGGCTGAAAGAGCCTTTACCAGCCGCCTCACTATCACGAGGTTGGAAAAGGGTCACCCCGGAGTTTCCCTTGGGGTTCTGGCCCATGTACTTTGGGTCCTGGAGCTGGAAGGGAACCTGGGAGCGCTCGCTGATCCACAAAACGATCGACTTGGAACGCTCCTGGCCGTGGATGCGTTACCTAAATACGTGAGAAAGAAGGACGGAGAAGATAAACTCTATGACATCTGACAGAGAAAACGCGGTCGTTTTTGTTTCGCTTACCGGCGTTGGATATGTTCCGGCTGGAGTGCTCACCTACATTCCAAAAACGGATCAATACATCTTTGGATATGGCCGCAGATATCTTGAGCGTGAAGACGCGGTGCCCCTTGACCCAGTCTTGTTGCCCCTAAGACTCAAAGAGTCCCTGACTTTTCGCGTCAAGGAAGGTCTTCCGAACGTGTTCCGGGATGCTTCGCCCGACTCCTGGGCTCGGAAGATTCTCTCGATCTATGCGCCACGCCATCCCGACACCATGACCCCGTTTGAAGTGCTCACCGCCGTGCATGAGCCACTACGGACCGGAGGCCTGGCTTTCGGGCCCGACGCTTCTGGCCCGCGTTCCATGGCGGACTGGCACGACGGCCCGCCTCTCATGAGGCCTGTTTCGGACTTGGAGAAGATGGCTCGTCTTGTTCGGCTTGTTGAGAAGCACGCTCAGGACGATACGCTACCAGTGCTTCGGCAGGAGCTTTCTGACCCGATCATGATAGCCATGGCTTTCAGCTTCTCGGCTTTAGGGGGCAGTCGGCCAAAATCATTCTATCGTTCTGACGATGGTGCGGAGTGGATTGCCAAGTTTTCCAAGCTTGGTGATGCATGGAATGACCCCAGAATAGAGTTTGCCACGATGAACTTGGCCAAACGCTGCGGAATTGAAGCTGCAAATACATCGATAATCAACGTCGGAAATGACATTGATGTCCTTCTTGTACAGCGATTTGACAGGGACAATGAGGGTATTCCAAAGCATTTTGTGTCAGGTTTTACACTGGGGAACCTGCCGCTAGAAGGTGATTGGAAAAGTTATCAACACCTTTCTGAAAATGCCCGGCGTCATGGAAACGTCAAAGTTGGCGGGGAGTTGTTCAAGAGAATGGCGTTTAACGTTCTTTGCTCCAACCGAGATGACCACCCAAAGCAGCAATCTTTTTTTGTGGAGCGTACTCATGTGGCCATTACTCCAGCGTATGATATCACTCCGGCATACATCGCCAACAACTCCAACGAATATGACCTCGCTCTTGCCTGCGGAAACCAACAGAACCCAAAGGCAGCGACTCTTGAGAATGTTTTGAGTTGGACGGAGCCTTTTGGCCTGCGGCGCGAAGAAGCTCGAGTCATACTCAACGATATGCTAAGCATAACGAGACAGTGGCGGAAGTTTTTTTCCGAACTCGGAGTGTCCTCAAAAGATATCGAGGAAGTCGCTTGCAGGTTCATTCAGGCTGAACGCGAACTTCCATCGCTGGCCCATAGCCGGGAACGATGATCCTCCTCAGATTGACCGAAAGTATCCCTCCGACGCTACAGAGAGTCATGCTGCCCTTCGGGAATGGATGGATCTTGTCGGCGGCATCGCCGCCCCAAGAAGCTCAAGTTTTTGTCTTTCCGTGCTAATGTGCTTTTTGCTTTTCTTCCCAGGCATCCAGTGCCTGGCGCAGAAGCTCGTTGAGCTTCAAGCCGGACTCGGCTGCGCGCATCTTAAAGAGTCGCCGAAATTTGGCATCAACGGTGAAATTCAAGTGAGCTACCGTCGTGTTCGTTTGTTCCAGTTGCCTTGGGGTTGCATCGTCGCCAACTGCGTGGATCAATTTCCAGGACAGTGCGCCCATCTACCATGGACGAGGCAAAATCAACTCGGTCATGGATGATCGCTGAGGCGACAACACCATGTTCGGAGAGTGCGCCCATGGCCTGCACAGTGATCTTTGAATTTGCCTTGGCCTGGGTCAGAGCGAATGCGAATGGTCGCCTTGACCCTGCGGCCAGCGCCACGGTGGACCCAACCGCCCGGAGGTCATGGGGGCTCGGCCTGGTCGGGATCAAAACGAAGTCCGCAAGCGCCACAACCGTCCGGATCGATTCGGTGATAGCCGGAGGAGTGTCGATGATGGCGAATTTGAACTTGGCCAGGGCGAGAGCCTCCAGCTTGGCTGAAAGCTCCTTTAAGGTGGTTGGCGCGAAGACAGGCGTCTCTTCCTCTCGACCGTTCCACCATGCAGCAAGGCTTGCCTGCGGGTCCGTGTCGATCAGCACGCAAGGCCCGTCACCGGCCCTCTCCGCCATCACGGCCAGATGAGCGGCCAGGGTGGTCTTCCCTACGCCTCCTTTCTGGCTGGCAAGAACTATGGTTTTCATGCTTTCGTCCTTTCGGGTTAATGTGCTTTTATTCAATCAAGAAAAAACAATAGCACAAAAGCACAAAAAACAGCAAACAAAAAAAGCACGAGAAGAAGCTGTTGGTGCCCAGAAATGTTGGTCACCACAGCATAACTCGTATGGGATCAGGTCTGTTCGAGACGACGAAGCAGGGTAGAGCGGCTGATACCAGCAGCCCGGGCGGCTGCTGCCTTGGTATGTCCCTCATTAATGAGGCGAATGGCCTGCTCGATCTTGGCGCCCTCAATTTTGGGCCTTCCAGGCATGTTGCCTATGGCCATGGCCACGGCAAGACCGTCCCGAGTGCGTTCGGCTATAAGACGGCGCTTAAAGTCAGTCAGTGCGGCAAAGACGTGGAAGATCAGTGAGCCTGCTGCCGTGGTTGTATCCAGTTGCTCTTCCAAGGATCTGAAGTTCACCTTCCGCGTCTTGAAATGGTCCACGATCTCTAAAGGTTCTCGTATGGAGCGTCCCAACCGATCCAGACGGACAACGCAAAGAGTATCGCCTTCGCGGGCGAAAGCCATCATCTCGGCCAAGCCAGGGCGGTCGAAACGCTTCCCGCTCATGACATCGGTGAAGATTTTTGTGGCCCCGGCAGATTCCAGGCGTTTAACCTGGCTCTCCAGTTCCTGCTTGGTAGTGGACACTCGCGCGTAGCCGAGGATCAAAGCCCTACGCCGCCGATTTCAAATCCTGGATACTCCCGGGCGTACTGGCGCTCAAAAAAACGCTGCATCTCTTTCTCGTTTCCTGACGCATAGAATTTCAACATTTTAGTGTTGTATTCCAAAACGCTTTTTGCTGGGACGCTAAAAGGCATGAGGCC